>CAKMZM010000134.1:2675-9435 GCA_929200365.1 uncultured Flavobacteriaceae bacterium
AAGTCGTTTAATTTTTTATTACCCTTGATATATTCTCTATAGGAATACACATGGGGTTTGATAAATAAGGTTTACTAGTATTTAAATAAAATCTTTTTCATTTGTTAGTAAGCATGTTAGATGCGGAAAACCTCTGTTTTCAAAAACTGAATTGCTGATCTCCAAATCCGATAAGAATTTAATATGATAAATATCTATCACTTCATTTCTAATATTGGTTTTTTTGAATTCCACAAATTCAAGATTAGCTTTTGGTATATTATTATCTCTAAAACAAGAAGTTAAATAAAAATTTATTATAAAAATAGTTAAAAATATTAATATCTTTATTAGTGATTTTTTCATAGTAACTTTTCTAAAAATTTATGAATGGTTGATGATAATAAACTGGATGCAGAAATTGTTTTTTTTGCTAATATTTCATTAAACATATCTTCTGCATCGCCATGATTGTATTTTGTGGTATGCATTAAGTGAGGTTTGTTTTTTCTCAGAATCCATTGTCTTCCAAGGTCAGCAATTAAATCATCCGCTCTATAATTTTCTGGATTGGTATCTATATTTACCCAAAAATCAGCTTTTGGTGATGGAAATAAAAGATGTATATCAGAAATGGTAGTTACTCCACCGCCTTCTCCAACAGGGTCTAAAGTAATCAAGGTATTTACGGTATATCCTTTTTTGGGTCAAAATATCAGATAAATGTACTCCATTCCAGTCTCCTAAACTATGACCAATGATATTAACTTGTGTTGCATCTTTGTTAGGAAGTAGATTTAATACATTATTTTTATATCATTTTCTCCATTAACCTCGCTATATCCTAAATATTTAGATTGATTTTGTGAAAAACCTATTTTAATATTGAAATTTGATTCAACGTCAGTTTGTCTAAAAACCTTTTTATGTTTAGTTCTTCACATATAAGTAACTCTTGATACAAAAAATTGATTTTCAATTCAAGTTTCGCTTTTCAATAAAAAAACGGGTAAGTAATGTTCCACATTCTTTTTCCAGAACACCACCTATAATTTCAGTTTTTGGATGAAGTTTAGTCCCCATTGCAGCACATCCCCTTTTCTCATCAACCGCACCATATACAATTTTTTTGATTTGACTCCAGTATAAAGCCCCTGCACACATCTGACAGGGCTCTAGGGTTACATATAATGTGCACTCCTTAAGGTATTTTCCTCCTAAAAAATTTGCTGCCGCTGTTATTGCCTGCATTTCGGCATGAGCCGTAACATCATTTAATAATTCTGTAAGATTATGCGTTCTGGCTATAATTCGATCGGCAACTACAATAACCGCTCCTATCGGAACTTCATTCTTCTCATACGCCAGCTCTGCTTCCTGCAGCGCTTTTTTCATAAAGTAAGAATCATCTAATGGGTCTAACATATACTATTAAATTTTAGGTAAAACTAAATAAAAATATTCGTTTTCTGAATCAAATAAAAAGTGTATCAAAGAACCATTACAAAATAGTATTTTTGTGCTATGCAACAATCACTTTTATCTAATATCACATACCCCTCTGACCTTAGAAAATTATCTCCTGATCAGTTACCAATACTGGCCCAGGAGCTTCGGGATTTTGTGATCAATATTGTAGCTACCAAAGAAGGGCATCTGGGAGCAAGTTTAGGAGTAATAGAGCTTACTATTGCACTTCATTATATTTTTGATACTCCAAACGATCTGCTTGTTTGGGATGTAGGACATCAGGCTTATCCTCATAAAATTCTTACCGGAAGAAAAGATATATTTCATACCAATCGTCAATTAGATGGTATAAGTGGATTTCCTAAACGCAATGAAAGTGATTATGATACTTTTGGGGTTGGGCATTCTTCTACTTCAATCTCTGCTGTATTAGGAATGGCAATAGCTTCTAAACTAAAAGGAGACATCACAAAACAGCATATCGCCGTAATTGGCGATGCTTCTATTGCTAGCGGAATGGCTTTTGAAGGGCTTAATCATGCTGGAGTTACCGACACCAACATGCTGGTTATCCTTAATGATAATGCAATTGGTATTGACCCAAGTGTGGGGGCTCTGAAAGAATATCTTACCAAAGCTAAAATTGGAGTTAAACCCCGAAAAAATAATATTATTGAAGCTCTAAACTTCAATTATTTTGGCCCTATAGATGGGCATGACCTATCCTCGTTACTCAAAACTTTAAAAAATCTAAAACACATAGAGGGCCCAAAACTTTTGCATATTATTACTACTAAAGGAAAAGGACTAAAGCAAGCAGAAGAAGATCAGGTAAAATATCATGCTCCTGGTAAATTTGATGCTTCGACCGGAGATCTGATTTCAAAAGATAGTACAGACTTACCTCCTAAGTTTCAGGATGTTTTTGGATATACCATTCTTGAACTGGCAAGAAAAAACAAAAAAATAATAGGGATCACTCCTGCTATGCCCACTGGGAGTTCTCTAAAATATATGATGGAAGAAATGCCAGACCGGGCTTTTGATGTAGGTATTGCCGAACAACATGCGGTTACTCTTGCTGCCGGAATGGCAACACAAGGTATGATCCCCTTTTGTGCTATTTATTCTACTTTTTTACAACGTGCTTATGATCAGGTAATCCACGATGTAGCACTGCAAAATTTGCCTGTAATTTTTTGCGTTGATCGAGCTGGTATTGTAGGTGCAGATGGCGCGACACACCATGGGGTTTTTGATATTGCTTACCTTACTTGTGTGCCCAATATAATTGTTGCTGCACCAGCCGATGAAATTGAGTTACGGCATTTACTTTATACGGCTTCTCTGGGACTAGATCATCCTATAGCCATACGATATCCCAGAGGCAGAGGGCATATTATCAATTGGGAAGTTCCCATGCAAAAGCTAGAAATTGGTAAAGCTATCAGTTTAAAATCGGGTTCTAAAATCGCAATGATTTCTACAGGTACTATTGCCCATCATGTAACTAAAGCGATAGAAACTATAGAGGAAACTATTGGCCACTATCATTTTTGTTTTATAAAACCTTTAGATATTGCTCTACTAAAACAAGTATTACAGAACTATAACACCATTATTACGGTTGAAGATGGAGTTATTAAAGGTGGTTTTGGAAGTTCAATACTTGATTTTGCCAATCAGCATCATTTTAAAAACACAATCATTACCCTGGGGATTCCTGATCAATTTATCCATCATGGTACTGTTGATCAGTTACATGATATTTGCGGGATTTCTCCTGATAATATTACTAAAACGATCAATACATTTCTATAGTCATTTATTTATAAAAAAAATGGGCTACATGGTAACAATTCTTCTTACTATGACACTTATCTATAAATAATTATAATTTATTACAACTATGAAAAAACTAAACTTATTCACTTTACTAATTACATTACTTTTTATTTCTTGCTCTAAAGATGATGACACATCAAAGGAAGAAACACCTACAAATAAAGACCTGATTGTAGGTAAATGGGATGTAATAGCCATTACCGACATCCCAAATGATGATTGTGAGCTGTTAAGCACTCTAGAAATAAAAGCAGATGGCACTTATGAGGAACAAACATACGGGGGTTTTTCAGGAGGAATTAATTGCACTCCCGACGATTTAGAGAAAGGAACCTGGGAACTATCAGAAAACATTCTAACGCAAACATTAGATGAACCAGGTAATGCAACTCGTCTTACTTTTAATTATACAATTTTAGAACTTACAGAAACTACTTTAAAATATGAATTTGAATATGAAGAAGGACAAACATTTAAAGAAGTATGGACTTTTACTAAAAGTAAATAACGACAACGACAGACAAGGTTTAATTTACAATCTCATCTCGAAATAAAAGATTTTTTTTATTGATACTTATTACAAAACCTATCTGCTATTAATGTAGATAGGTTTTTTATATCTGTAATCCTTTAATTTTCTGAAATTTAAGTAACGCATTACCATCGGTTAGGCTCGCCACATAGTTGCTTATTCCTATAAGGCGTGTATAGAGATCTGCATTTGTATGGTCAAAATGCATCCCTTCGGCTCTCAAAATAAGCTTGTCGTAGTTAGAACTTTCTCCTTTATTAAAGTTATCGGTTGCCACACAATATCGATCCAAAAGTGTGGCAAGAATCTCATACCCCGCAATCTCTTTTTCGGTTACTTCCTGGCTTTGATAAATTTTGGCGATACTAATCTTAATGATATCATCAATTTGAGCTTCATACTTACTTTTGTCTATTAGAGCCGCATCAAAAGTTCCTGATAGTATAGCTTCTTCATGCTCGACAAAAATATTTGCTGCTTCTCCTATCAGAGCATTAATAGCCAAGGCTCTAAGATAACTTAATCGATCTGCTGTGGTGGTAAGTTGATTATATTTTGATGTATTGATAGTGTCTTTTACCAATTTTATCAGATATTCTAAAGCATATTCTTCTTCTATCAATCCCAGATTAATCCCATCTTCAAAATCAATAATCGTATAACAAATATCATCTGCTGCTTCTACCAAAAAAGTTAATGGGTGACGACTATAAGTAATTTCATCATCAATCTGATATGACAACAATCCTACTTCTTTTGCTACCTCTTTAAAAAAAGAGACATCATTCTGAAAGTACCCAAATTTTTTATGGGCAATATGGGGTGTTGGTTTTTTGGGTAGAGATTCTTTGGGGTATTTCATAAACGCTCCTAATGTTGCATAGGATAACCTAAGCCCTCCTTGTATTCCTTCCCGGGATTCTGTAAGAATTTTAAATCCATTGGCATTTCCCTCAAAATCTATGAGATCCTGATATTGCTTGGCAGTGAGTTGATCTTTATATTGTTGTCCTCTTCCTGTTTTGAAGTATTCTCCTATCGCTTTTTCTCCAGAATGCCCAAAAGGTGGGTTACCAATATCATGTGCTAATGCGGCAGCTGCAACGATAGCTCCAAAATCATTAAACTGATACCCATGAACAGTAGCAAGATGCGGATGTTTCTCTAAGATTTTCTTACCTGCTACTCTGCCCAGGGAACGTCCTACTACAGATACTTCGAGACTATGTGTTAATCGTGTATGTACAAAACTGGTTTTGGATAGCGGGATAACCTGAGTTTTATCCTGTAAACTTCTGAAAGCCGAAGAAAAGATAATACGATCATAATCTACTTCAAAACCTAATCGGGTTTCGTCTTGCTCTTTACGTAATCTTTTATTTCTATCTCCTTGTCGTTTTAAGGACAGGAGTTGTTCCCAATTCATCATATTTCTAATAAAATTCGAATATACAAAAAAGGGAAGCATCTTAAGAAAACTTCCCTTTTGTCCTATATAAATTCAGGTCTATGACCCACACATTAAACAATCGTCTCCTTCGCCTTCTTTGGATTGTGCAATGATTGCACGAAGCTCTTCTGGAGTAAGAGCTGTTCCTTCTACAGGAACTGTTTCTTGTTTTGGTTCTGCCTTAGTTGCTTGCGCTTGCATTACTTGTGCAGCAGCTACGGCTACTTTCTCTGGCTTAGGCTCTTCTTTAGTTTCTTTTTTAAGTGTAAATTTAATTGCATCTACAGCAGATTTTGTTCTTAGGTAATACATCCCTGTTTTTAATCCGCTCTTCCATGCATAGAAATGCATCGAGGTTAACTTGGCCATGGTTGCTCCTTCTAAGAATAAGTTTAGAGATTGAGACTGATCGATAAAATATCCTCTGTGGCGAGACATGTCGATAATATCTTTCATACTCATTTCCCAAACGGTTTTGTATAGTTCTTTCAGATCTTGTGGTATGATATCTATATTTTGTACAGATCCGTTTGCACGCATAATAGCATCCTTAAGTTCATCATTCCATAGTCCTAATTTTACCAGATCTTCTAATAAGTGCTTATTTACGACAATAAATTCTCCTGATAATACACGTCTGGTATAGATATTACTTGTATAAGGTTCGAATGCTTCATTATTTCCTAAAATCTGAGATGTAGATGCTGTAGGCATTGGCGCAACCAATAATGAGTTACGTACTCCGTTTTTAAGCACTTGCTTACGAAGTTTTGCCCAGTCCCAACGACCACTTAATTCTTCATCTTTTATTCCCCATAGGTTGTATTGAAAATCTCCTTTAGATATCGGGGAACCTTCATAAGTTTGATATGGCCCATCTGCTTTTGCTTCTTCCATAGATGCGGTTACTGCAGCAAAGTAAAGTGTTTCAAAAATCTCTTGGTTTAGTCTCTTTGCTTCATCACTGGTAAATGGTAAACGTAATTGGATAAATGCATCTGCTAATCCTTGTACTCCTAGTCCAATAGGGCGATGACGTATATTAGAATTTTCTGCTTCTTTTACTGGGTAATAGTTACGATCAATTACTCTATTCAGATTCTTAGTCACCCGTTTTGTAATCTTAAAGAGTTCTTTATGATCAAACCCTCCGTTTTTCACAAACATTGGCAATGCAATAGATGCAAGATTACATACTGCTACCTCATCTGGGCTAGTATATTCTAATATCTCTGTACACAAATTAGAGGATCGTATGGTTCCCAGATTTTGCTGATTAGATTTGCGATTTGCAGCATCTTTATACAACATATAAGGTGTACCAGTTTCAATTTGAGATTCTAATATTTTTTCCCAAAGCTCACGTGCTTTAATCGTTCTACGTCCTTTACCAGCAGCTTCAAATTTTAAATATTCTTTTTCAAATTCGTCACTATGTATATCAAACAAACCTGGGCATTCGTTAGGGCACATTAATGTCCATT
>CAKMZM010000135.1 GCA_929200365.1 uncultured Flavobacteriaceae bacterium
ATGATGATTGTCCGCCTTGGGATGATGATTGTCCGCCTTGGAATGATGATTGTCCGCCTTGGGATGATGATTGTCCGCTTTGGGATAATGATTGTCCGCCTTGGGATGATGATTGTTCCACTTGGGATGAGTATTAGCTGTACATAAGGGAATTAAAAACACATGATTAACTATTTTTTCTTCTGTAGTTTAAAATATCTAACCTAATCCTACTTTGTCATCTTACCAATGACTAGTAAAAACGCGTTAGGGATTGCAGTGAAAATCCCACAGCCCGACGATAGGAGGTGCGAGGAATTGTAACGAAAAGCCCGACCCGATAGGGAAACGCCCTTAAATGATAAAGTAGGACTAATATCATTTCTACTTCAAAATAAATTGTGAGAAATAATTTTAAGATTATGTTAAGTTATTTCAAAATTTAGTACCTTTTGTAACTGAAAGATTGAGTTGTTTTGTAATTATTTGTTTTTTAGTTATTTATATTGTTTTTGAGTGAAAATAAAGAGTAATGAATGTAAAAAAAACACTAAATTCCATTGTCTATTTTAGGTATTATACAAATATTAAAATCTGTATTTCAAAATGATTTTTAAATCACTTCATACAATCTAATACCCTTTTAAAAATTCCTTGAAAAAAATAAACGTTACATATATACTTATCTATTTTGCTTTTTTTATCGTTATATGTGTAACTATTTTCTTTGATAAATGGATATTGATATATGTTAAACCAATTGTTCCTATATTATTAATCTTTTTGTATCAAAGTTTGGTCAAAAAAACTAATTTTTTGTTTCCAATAAGTATGCTTGTAATTGCAGTAACTGATGTTTTTGTATACCTAGATTTTGTAACGTATTTTCCTGTTATTGCAATACTAATTGCCCTATTTTATATATTGTGTATCTTTTTGCTAAAAAACTTTATATCGATAAAAGATATAAAATTGAATAGATTAATATCTCCGCAAGTAATAGTTAGTGTGCTCTTGATAGGATATCTTGTTTTTTCTATTACTGGGCTAGTTTTACCAAAAATTATAAACTTTATTGGATCAATAATACTTATAATAGTAAGCCTTCTTTTATTTGCTACAGTTTGTTTTTTTATTTATGTTGCTAATCGATATGAGAAATCAATTTATCTTTTTATAGCTTCATGTTGTACCTTGTTTGTAGATGCGTTTATTGCAATAAATGAATTGTACTATTACAGTAGATTATTTACTACATTGATTAATATTGTAGAAATAACAGGCTTATATTTTTTTACTATTTTTTTTGTGGAAACAAAACTTGTTAAAAAGAAGCGTTTAGAAGATAAATATTTATAGATTTAACAAAAATCACTAAGTTGTGTTAATTGGGGAGTTTTTGTTTTTTCTCGAAGTATGCCAGATGATTTTAATTTGTAAAATGGCTACATTTGTGGCTTATTAATTTTTAATAAATGATTTTAAAAGGTCTTAAAAGAAATGCAATAAAGAAAAATGCCGAAGCATATCTCAAAGAAAGAGAAACTAGGCCTCAAAACATTTCTAATTTAAAAACCCTTGCAGTTCTTATTGATGCAACCCAATCTATTAATATCGTTTCATTATTGAAACTTGCTAATGAATTAGGAGTAAAATCTGAAGAGCTAAAAGTGATGGGGTATAAAGAAGATCAGAAAGAAATTATAGATGATAAGGATGCAGCTTATTATAATGATAAGAGTTTTGGAGTAAATGGTGCAATAAAAAGTAAGTCTTTGCAAGATTTTGTAGACGAAGATTTTGATGTTTTGATTAATTTTTATGAAAAAAACTCTGTAGAGCTAAACTATATAGCAGCAGCTTCTAAAGCTAAGTTTAAAGTTGGTTTTTCAGAAGTAGATCATCGAATTAACGATTTGATTATTGGATCAACAACAAATGATTCTAATCTTTTTATATCAGAGCTTAAGAAATATTTAAAAATTTTACAGATTATATAGTATGAATAATTTTCTAAAAGGAACAGGTATAGCATTAGCTACTCCTTTTAATAAAGATGGATCGATAGATTATGAAGGTGTTACATCATTAGTTAATTTTTGTATAGACGGAAACGTAGAATATTTGGTTGTATTAGGAACTACTGCAGAGTCGGCTACACTCTCTAAAGAAGAAAAGAAGAATTTAACAGCGCATATAGTAAAGGTAAATAACAAAAGACTCCCTTTGGTGATTGGGGTAGGAGGAAATAATACATCGGCAGTTGTTGATGAGATCAAAGAAATCAACTCACCTGATTTTGATGCTATTCTTTCTGTTGTTCCTATGTATAATAAACCTAGTCAAGAAGGTATTTATAGACATTATAAAGCCGTAAACGATAGTACACCTCTACCCATTATACTGTATAATGTTCCATCTAGAACAGCGACTAATATGACAGCAGAAACAACTTTGCGTCTTGCTCAATTAGATAAAATAATCGGGATTAAAGAAGCAGTCGGGGATTTTGCACAAGTTTTACAGATTATCAAAAACAGACCTTCTGATTTCCTTGTGATTTCTGGCGAGGATACATTAGCATTACCATTAGTAGTAGCAGGAGGAGATGGAGTAATAAGTGTAGTTGGTCAAGGGTTTCCAGAATTGTTTTCAGAAATGATACGATTAGGGTTATCAGGAGAAACAAAAAAAGCATTCGATATACTATATAAATTATTACCGGTCATAAATTATGCTTTTGAAGAAGGAAATCCTGCTGGAATTAAAAATATCCTGAAAGTAAAAGGGGTGTGTGAAGATCATCTTCGTTTACCACTAATACCCGTTTCAGATGGTTTGGCAAAAAGAATAAAAGAGTTTGTTGAAGATTAATCGTTTTCAAAAATGAAATGATGGCCAAGAAGATAAAAGACCCAGGTATAGGCAAATCCTCTAATAAATATGCTAAGCGATTTATCAACTCAGATGGCTCTTTTACTATAAAACACATCAATAGACCAAACTCTTTATCAGAGAGTTATAACTATATGATTAGTATTAGCTGGATCAGATTTTTCCTATGGGTTGTATTAGGGTATACTTTGGTTAATGCATTATTTGCCACGATTTATACGTTTTTAGGGATATCTAATATTACAGATCCTACAGGCAGCGTTTTAAAAGACTTTCTTAATGCCTTCTTTTTTTCGGCTCAGACTATTACAACTGTGGGATATGGAGCTATGGCACCAAAAGGACTTGTTTTTGGTATTATTTCTTCCTTTGAAGCTCTTATAGGGTTGTTAAGTTTTTCATTTATCACAGGATTATTATATGGTAGGTTTTCTAGACCAAGAGCAAATATTAGATTTAGTAGTAGTATGGTATATAGAAAACATAATGGAATAAACTGTATTATGTTTAGATTGATGAGTAGAAGTGCTAATGTAATGATTCGACCTAAAATTGAAGCTACACTGTCTTTATCTCAGGAGAGCAAAGACAAAAAATATGTCAATAATTTTTACAGCCTAAAACTTGAAAGAAATTCGATTACATATTTACCTACAACTTGGACTATTGTGCACCCTATTGATGAGTTGAGCCCATTAAAAGAATATAGTAAAGAGGAGTTGGAGAAACTGAACGGAGAAATTTTAATATTGGCTAGTTATTATGATGAATCTTTTGCACAAGAAGTTCACCAGGTTCATTCTTATGTGTTAGAGAATTTGAAGCAAGACCAAAGTTTTATTCCAGCATTTTATTATGATGATCAGGGATATACAATTCTAGATCACAATAGCCTAGATAAAACCTTGCCACATAACTCTACTTAATTTTGTTTTTTTTAGAGTGTTAAATACTATTCGATTCTGCAACATGTCTTTAGTTATATAGTTATTGAGATGAATTAAAACTAATAATATACTCTAAACAGAAATGTGTATTAGCCAATTTTACCTGCTAATTGTAAAACAATATAGAACAACAGGTGAATAGATGAATTAAAGTTTTTGTAATACGGCAGAAATATATACTTTTGCCAGATGTTTTTTAAGATATGAAAAGATTATTGTATTTACTTGTTTTTGTATTATTTTTTGGATCTTGTAGTGAATACCAAAAGGTACTTAGAGGTGAAGATATAGCCGCTAAATATAAAATAGCAGAGAGCTTGTACAAAAAAGAGAAGTATAAAAAGGCCTTAAAACTTTTTGAGCAGATTGTTCCTCAATATAGAGGTAAACCACAGGCAGAAAGGGTGATGTACTATTATGCAGATACGTACTATCAATTAGAAGATTATTATCTTGCAGGATACCAGTTTGAAAGATTTGCTAAATCTCACCCTAAAAGTCAAAAAAGGGAAGAAGCATTATATAAAGGAGCTAAAAGCTATTATGAATTGTCCCCAAGATATAGTTTGGATCAGGAAGATACAGATAAAGCACTTGAGAAACTTCAAGAATATATTAATGCATATCCAGAAAGTGAGAACTTAAAAAACGCAAATAACCTAGTTGCAGAACTTAGAGATAAGAAAGAAAGAAAGGAATATGAAATTGCTAAACAATATCATCATAGAGAGAATTATAAAGTAGCTATTTCAGCTTTTGATAACTTCCTCATAGATCATCCAGGATCTCCTTATAGAGAAAAAGTATTATATTATAAATTAGAATCAGAATATCTTTTAGCAATAGGTAGTTATGAAAATTTGGTAAGAGAGCGTTTAGAAACTGCTCAAGGGTATTATAATAGTTATAAAAAATATTATAAAACAGAAGGAGAGTACCTAGAAAAAGCAGAAGAATTAGGAGAAGATATAAAATCAAGATTAGAGAACAGTACAAAATAGAAAATAAAGTAGAAGATGGATTTGAAAAAAAGTAATGCGCCGGTAAATACAACTACTATTGATAAAAATCGTATCGATCAGCCAACAGATAATATTTATGAAGCAATTTCGATAATATCAAAAAGAGCAACTCAAATTAATACCGATATCAAGAAAGAACTTCTTGAAAAATTAGATGAGTTTGCAACTTATAATGATAGCTTAGAAGAGATTTTTGAAAATAAAGAACAAATAGAAGTTTCTAAATTCTATGAAAGATTACCTAAACCACACGCTTTGGCAGTACAAGAATGGTTAGAAGGTAAGATTTATCACAGAAATACAAAAGCAGACTCAGGGTCTCTATAAATTTATGTCTATAATAAGCGGTAAAAAGATTTTAATAGGCGTTACCGCTGGTATTGCTGCCTATAAGACAGCAAGTTTAGTGCGCTTGTTTATTAAATCAGGAGCAGAGGTAAAAGTAATAATGACACCTGCTGCAAAGGATTTTGTAACACCACTTACATTATCTACACTATCAAAAAATCCAGTTCATTCCTCTTTTTTCGATGATGAAGATGAAAATGCGATTTGGAATAATCATGTAGATTTGGGGCTATGGGCAGATGTTATGATCATAGCGCCCGCTACTGCTAATACATTATCCAAAATGGCATCGGGTAATAGTGATAATTTGCTATTAGCAACTTATTTATCTGCAAAATGCCCTGTTTATTTTGCTCCAGCAATGGATTTGGACATGTATAACCACCCGTCTACTTATCAAACATTTAAAACATTACAAGAATTTGGCAATATCATGATTCCAGCAGAATCAGGAGAATTGGCAAGTGGTTTAATTGGTCAGGGACGTATGGCAGAGCCTTCTACTATTATTGAATTTATAGAGAAAGATATTTTAGAAAAACTCCCATTAAAGGATAAGCAAGTTCTGATTACTGCAGGTCCTACGTATGAAGCAATTGATCCAGTAAGATTTATAGGTAATCACTCTAGTGGCAGAATGGGGATTGAGCTTGCTAAAACTGCTGCTAATTTAGGAGCACAAGTAACTCTTATTTTAGGACCTTCTGCTCTTAAAGCAGATCATAGCCTTATCCATGTGGTTAATGTAGTTAGTGCCAAAGACATGTATGAAGCTGTAGTTTCTGTGTATAATGATTGTGATATTGCAATTGCATCTGCAGCAGTTGCAGATTATAGACCTAAGATCATATCAAATCAAAAAATAAAAAAAACAGATACAGAGCTCTCTATCAAATTAGAACAAACAACTGATATTCTTAAATGGATGGGAGCAGAGAAGAAAAACCAATTTCTCGTTGGGTTTGCCTTAGAAACAGAAAACGAAGAAGAGAACGCTAAGAAAAAGTTGAAAAACAAGAACTTAGATTTAATTGTTCTTAATTCTCTTAACGATATAGGAGCAGGATTTAAAGGGCAAACCAATAAAGTAACATTGATTAATCATAAATTAGAAATTAAAGCGTTTGACTTAAAGACAAAGTCAGAAGTTGCACAAGACATATTTAATGAAATTAATACATTGAACAGTGAATAGGTTGTTATTTGTTATTATATTTATAGTTAGCTTAGGAGGTAATGCTCAAGAGTTTAATGCTACTGTTGCTATTAATGCAGAGCAAACAGGTAATCCTAATTTACAGGTATTTAAAACTCTAGAGCGTTCATTAACTGAATTTATAAATAATTCAAAATGGACTTCTATAGATTATCGAACAGAAGAAAGAATTAACTGTAGTTTTTTTATTACCATAAGTAGTTATGATAATGATTTTTTTTCTGCTACGGTACAGGTACAAGCATCTCGTCCAGTATATGGGGCTAGCTATAATAGTACAATCCTCAATATAAATGATAAGAAGTTTAATTTTAACTACTTAGAATTTCAACCCTTAAATTATGATCCAAATAATTTTGAATCAAATTTGATCTCTGTAATTGCATTTTACTTATATACTATTTTGGGTATAGATGCAGATACTTTTGAGTTAAATAGTGGTACTAGTTATTATCAGGAGGCCAAAAATATTGTTAGCAATGCTCAAGGTAGTAATACACTTGGGTGGGCGAGAGAGACAAAACCCAATAGATTTCGACTTAATGATGATCTTCTTTCAGGAGTATATGAAGGGTATAGAAAAATAATGTATACTTATCATAGAGAAGGGTTAGATATTATGCATAATAATGTAAAAAAAGGGAAAGAAACGATTACTAAATCTATGAAATTTCTTGAAAAAATGCATAATACCAGACCTAATTCTTATATAATGAGAGTGTTTTTTGATGCCAAAGTAGATGAGATTTCAAGTCTTCTTTCAGGAGGTCCCTCAGTTAATATTGCTGAAACCGTTGAAATACTGAATAAAATAGCGCCTACGTATTCAGAAAACTGGAAAAATATAAAGTTTTGAAAGCGCTTTATTTCAAAATAGTATAATTAAGAATTTAAATACTATTTTTGCGTATTGTAAATAGTATCTTTACTTTTTTAAAAAACAACAAAAACTTTGCTATCTTTTGTTAAGAGGTCTTTCTATAAAAAACTTCGCTTTAATAGAACAGCTACAAGTAGCTTTTGATTCTGGTTTGATAACGATTACAGGAGAAACTGGAGCGGGTAAATCTTTATTGCTTGGTGCTTTGGGACTGTTATTAGGAAAAAGAGCAGATCTTAGCAGTGTTAAAGATAATACTCAAAAATGTGTAATAGAAGGAGTTTTTGATGTAAAAAAGTATGAACTTACTTCTTTTTTTGAAGCAGCAGCACTGGATTATGAAGATCAAACTATAATTAGGCGAGAGATTTTACCTTCTGGTAAATCCAGAGCTTTTATAAATGACACTCCAGTTACCTTACAATCACTGGCATCTCTGGGAAGTAAATTAATAGATATTCATAGCCAACATCAAACATTAGAAGTAACTACAAATAATTTTCAGTTTGAGGTATTAGATGCATTGGCTGATGCGGATCGCGAACTTAAATCTTACAAAAGAGGTTTAAAACTTTTAAAACAAAAACAAAAAGAAGTAGGTATCCTTGTAACTGATCAAGAAAATTTCACAAAAGAATATGACTACAATGCTTTTCTTTTAAGTGAATTAGAAGAAGCAAAGCTTAAATCTGGTGAGCTACAAGAATTAGAAGAACAATACGATCAACTTAATAATATAGAAGAATTTCAGGAACGATTATCGGAATCTGTTGCGATATTATCTTCAGAAGAAGTTGGGGTGTCTGATCAATTAAACACAATTAAAAATAACCTTTCGAAAATAGCATCATATTCTGGATCTTTGCAAGAACTTTCTCAAAGAGTTCAGAGTGTATACATAGAGTTAGATGATATAAGTAGCTCTTTACTTGGCGAATTAGAAAGGTTGGAAGCAGATCCTAGTCGATTAGAGCAAATAGGCCAACGTTTGCAATTATTGCATAATCTACAGGTAAAACATGCGGTATCAGATGTAAAAGAATTGATCGTAATAGCGGATACATTACGAAAAAAAGTGTCTAAAACAGAATCTCTGTCGGAAGATATAGAGAAACTTAAAAAAGAAGTAGTTACTATTCAATCTCAATTAGATGAGGTTGCAGAAAAGATTCATAAAAAAAGAAATAAGGCACTTCCTTTATTAATAAAAGAGCTAGAAGATATTCTTAAAGCACTAGGAATGCCAAATGCTACATTTCAAGCTTCTTTAGAATTGCAAGAAAAATATTTGTCTAATGGAAAAGAGATATTAACATTTCTATTCTCTGCCAATAAAGGAGGAGCTTTTGGACAGCTTAAAAAAGTAGCTTCAGGAGGAGAGCTATCAAGAATTATGATTGCGATTAAATCTATTTTATCTAGATATACACAACTACCTACGATTATTTTTGATGAAATAGATACTGGTGTATCAGGTGAAGTTGCTCATAAAATGGCAGATTTAATGATGAATATGAGTAAAAATTTACAAGTTTTTAGTATTACACATTTACCACAGATTGCTGCTAATGGTCAAAATCATTATAAAGTATATAAAGAAGATATACAAAATACAACTATTACTCAACTTAAATTGCTAAGCGAAGAAGAACGAATTAAGGAAATAGCCGAGATGATAGGAGGTAAAAATATTTCTGATTCGGCATTAACCCATGCAAAATCGTTATTGAACTCTACTTTAGGTTAAATATAGGAAACATTTCGAATTAAGTATAGATAAGTAGATTATTACTTATTTTGATCTAGTAATTAAAACAAGTCTTAGGATTTTGAAATTGCTTTTTTGCCGATTAATTGCAAAATAAAACGTTTAAGTGGTGTTTTTTTATCGGTTTTAACACCCTAAGGGTGCCTACTTTGCTTTTCTTTTGTAGTTTGTGCCAGTAGTCCCAAGCCTACACCCCAAATTATGAAATCACCTATCAAAGTAATCTATGTTGCTTGTATGGCAATGTTTATGTATTCTTGTTCTGCAGACCATGTTGATGATAATTTAAGTTCTTCTTACAAAGAGTTTATTGT
>CAKMZM010000136.1:0-1574 GCA_929200365.1 uncultured Flavobacteriaceae bacterium
GCAAATTCAAAATCACTTTTGTTATAAACGATGCATTTTAATTCATCTGCCTTTTTATAAACTTCCTCTTTTGGAAGTTTTACTTTTTTGGGAGAAAGACAAATCCAGTCCCATTCTCCTGTTAGAGGGTACGCACCAGATGTTTCAATATGAGTTTTAGCTCCTTTGCTTTTAAGATCTTGAGTTAACAAAGTCATATCCCAAGTAAGAGGTTCTCCTCCTGTAACCACTATTACATCGCTATATTTTAGTGCATTTTCTACGATAACACTTGTATCTGTTGGAGGGTGTAAATCTGCATTCCAACTTTCTTTTACATCACACCAATGGCACCCAACATCACAGCCACCGATCCTAACAAAATATGCTGCTGTTCCTTTGTGATAACCTTCTCCCTGAATAGTATAAAATTCTTCCATCAAAGGAAGCATTTTACCATCATTCACCAATTTTTGTATACTCTTTTGCATAAGGCTGCAAATGTAAATAATATTAAATTACGATTTCAGAATAAATACATCTTAAAAATTCTTCTAATCAAAATTATAAAATGCCGACAAAAAATCACTTATTCATAACACATTACATTCATTATTATTCAGGTTTAACAGCAATACATTCTATTTCTATCTTAGCGTCAACCGCCAATCTTTTTGCTGCAAAAGTGGTACGTGCTGGTTTTTGAGGAAAGTAGGTTTTATATATTTCGTTAAAAACAGAAAAATCTTCTATATCAGCTAAAATTACGGTACACTTTACCACGTCTTTCATATTCATACCATGGTATTCTAACACTGCTTTTATATTTTCTAGGGTTTGTCTTGTTTCGGGCTGTATTCCTCCTGACACCAATTTTCTTACGCTATGATCCATTCCTACCTGACCAGACAGAAAAAACAGATTCCCTACTTGTACAGCATCAGAAAAGGGAGCTGTTGATTTTTTAGGCTCGTGAGTTTTATGAAAAACTATTGTGTTTACAGGTTTTATAGTATCTGTATTACAACTCATTAAAAAAGTAAAAAGGCAAATTATCAGTGTCATTTTTTTCATAGATTCAGAATAATAAAAAATTAGTATTGTGATACACTTTATATTAAAAGTAACTTATAATTTCTATAGAAAAGTTAAGATTCCTATTTTTATGCAAAATTATATTTAATTATGAGTGATAATCAGGCATTTCTTGAACATATTAACAAAGGTTATACAACCAAAGGTGATTTCCTAACTATGGGAGCTGCTATGTATAATGGAGAAACAGTAACCGATGCTCATGTAAAAATCCCTTTAAAAACATTAAATCGTCACGGATTAATTGCTGGCGCTACGGGTACAGGTAAAACCAAAACCCTGCAAGTAATAGCAGAAAATTTAAGCGAGCAGGGAATACCAGTACTCTTAATGGATATTAAAGGAGACCTTAGTGGGATTGCCGCTGCTAGTCCTGGTCATCCCAAAATTGATGAACGTCATGAAAAAATAGGTATCCCATTCGAAGCCAAAGATTTTCCTGTAGAGATTTTATCTCTTTCTGATCAGGATGGTGTTCGGCTAAGAGCTACAGTAAGTGA
>CAKMZM010000136.1:1674-6924 GCA_929200365.1 uncultured Flavobacteriaceae bacterium
AGATTTTATCTCTTTCTGATCAGGATGGTGTTCGGCTAAGAGCTACAGTAAGTGAATTTGGACCGGTTTTGTTATCAAGAATCCTCGATGTTACAACAACTCAAGCAGGGATTATTTCTATTATCTTCAAATATTGCGATGATAATAAACTACCATTATTAGATTTAAAAGATCTAAAAAAAGTCTTACAGTTTGCCACTCAAGAAGGTAAAAAAGAATTAGAAAAGGATTATGGGCGTATCTCTACAGCCTCTACAGGGGCGATTCTGCGTAAAATAGTTGAATTAGAACAACAGGGAGCAGATCTCTTTTTTGGCGAAAAGTCTTTTGAGGTTCAGGATTTATGTAGAATTGATGAAAACGGTAGAGGTATCATCAATATCATTAGGTTAACAGACATACAGGATAAACCAAAATTGTTTTCGACATTTATGCTTAGTCTGCTTGCCGAAATATATAGTACTTTTCCAGAACAGGGAGATAGCGGCAGACCAGAACTCGTTATCTTTTTGGATGAAGCTCATTTAATTTTTAAAGAAGCCTCTAATGCGCTTATGGGGCAGATCGAGAGTATCGTAAAATTAATACGATCCAAAGGTGTAGGACTTTATTTTGTAACTCAAAATCCTACCGATGTTCCTGATGGGGTTTTAAGTCAATTAGGGCTCAAAGTTCAGCATGCACTTAGAGCATTTACAGCCAAAGATAGAAAAGCCATTAAACTTACCGCAGAAAACTATCCTATTTCAGAATATTATGACACCAAAGAAATACTTACTTCTTTGGGAATAGGAGAAGCTTTGATATCTGCTCTTGATGAAAAAGGACGTCCTACACCATTGGCAGCAACCATGCTGCGCGCTCCTATGAGCAGAATGGATATATTAAGCGATAGCGAACTAAAAGATGTACTCAAAAAATCAAAACTTATTCCTAAATATAATGAAGAAATAGATAGAGAAAGTGCTTATGAGCTTTTGAATGAAAAAATTGAAAAAGCAGAAGCTGAAGAAGCAAAAGAAACTGCAAAAAAAGAAAGAGAGAAACTAAACAGAACCTCCTCCAGATCAGGAAAAAGAACAAGTACAACAGAAAAAGCAATAATAAAAGTACTTACCAGTGCTACTTTTATCAGAGGAGCTTTAGGCGTACTGAATAAGTTATTAAAATAATTTGCGTTTATATACTAGTTTAATATACTATTTAACCTTCTGGCTATGATAAAAAAATCGTTTAACATCTTTCTTATTTCACTACTAATTTTTAGTTGTCAGAAAGAAAAAAAACAGAATCCCTTTGAGATTACCAATAATAGAATAGGAGTATTAACCAACAAGATACAGGTTAAACAATTAGATTCTGTTTTTGCCAATGATTCTATTGCAAAAAGAACCCAAGGAGATCAATTTCTTAATAACGTAAACGAAATAGAGGTTTATGAAAAGGGAGGTGCCAAATTATTGGTTTTAGAAGCTCAAAAAGAATCAGATCCAACATCAACTATAGAAAATATTCAGATTATAGACCCCAGATACAAAACCAGTTCTGGATTATCTTCTGGTAGTATTTTTAAAGATATAAAAGATAATTACAATATCTCAAAAATTAATAACACACTAAGTACTGCAGTAATATTTGTAGATAGCATTCAGGCATATTTCACTATAGATAAAAAAGAATTGTCAAAAAAGTTTCAATCTACTACCGATATAGAAATAACAGTAACAGATATACCTGATTCTGCAAAAATTAAACATTTCTGGATAAGTTGGGATGCTAATTAAAAAACAAAAAAATGAATAAAAAATATCAGGTTCAAAAATCTCCTTTTATTATCCCTACAACAGATGGGAAATTAATTGAAGAACATTTTGGTATGGCAACTGATCAAAATTCTCAAATTAGCATAGCACATATGATTGCTCCACCCCACTGGAGTGAGCCTTTTCAAACTCCAGAATTTGATGAGTACACCTATATTATCAAAGGTAAAAAACAGTTTATTATTGATAGTGAAAAAATAATATTAGAAGCGGGACAATCTATTAAGATTAAAAAAAACACAAGAATTCAATATACTAACCCTTTTGATTCAGCATGCGAGTACCTTTCTATTTGTCTCCCCGCATTTACTATAGAAACAGCACACCGCGAAGATGAATGAAAAAAAAATATAAAAAATACCTGCCTCTTATTATCGGAAAATACTTCTGTTTTCTTTTCTTTTTTTATCCAAAAAAGGCAATCAATAAAGCATACATCTTATTCTGTACCCCAAGAAAAGGTAAAATATTACCCGAACAAGAAGATTTTCTAGAAGAAGCAGAAGACGAAATGGTTCTTATTGATACTATTTATATACAGACCTATAGATGGTCAAGTATGGGGGAAACGATTTTATTAGTTCATGGATGGGAGAGCAATACGCATCGATGGAAGGTACTTATACAAAAATTACACAAAAGAGGATTTAATGTAATTGCTTTTGATGCTCCGGCACATGGTAATTCTACAGGAAAAATATTAAACGTTCCTTTATACACTAAGTGCCTTCAAAAAATAGTTGAACTCTATCGACCTAATCATATGATTGGGCATTCTGTAGGTGGTATGACAACTATATTTCATCAATATACCTACCCAAATAAAGAAATAGAGAAATTAATAGTACTGGCACCTCCTTCAGAATTGTCCAGGATCATGAAAGGATATCAGGAAATATTAAAGCTTTCTCCAAAATTTATGAAAGCCTTAGATCAGTATTTTAAAGAAAAACATGGTTTCTATTTTGAAGAATTCTCGATGACAAGTTTTGCTAAAAACCTAGCACTTAATGGGCTTTTAATTCATGATAAAAATGATGATATCGCTCCTTATAGCGAAGCCGAAGGTATTAGCAAAAATTGGAACAATGCCCAATTTATTACTACAGAAGATTATGGTCACTCTCTGTTTTTTGATGAAGTTGATAATATGATTATTGATTTTTTGACAGATTAATTTTTTATAGCCACCTTTGCAAAGTGGAAAACTCTAAACTTACCAGACTTAATAAATACCTAAGCGAAGTTGGGTATTGCTCACGTCGTGAGGCAGATAAATTAATCGACCAGGGTCGTGTAACTATTAATGGTAAAGTGCCAGAAATGGGAACCAAAGTTACTCCCGATGATATTGTTCGGGTAGATGGTGAATTAATAAATAAACCTAAAGAAAAACACGTATATCTTGCTTTTAATAAACCTGTTGGCATAGTTTGCACAACAGCACAAAATGAAAAGGATAATATTGTTGATTATATTAATTATCCTAAACGTATTTTTCCTATTGGTCGATTAGATAAACCTAGTGAAGGACTTATTTTTTTAACTAGTGATGGGGATATCGTTAATAAAATTCTTAGAGCAAGAAATAATCATGAAAAAGAATATGTAGTAACCGTAAATAAATTGATTAGCCCGCTATTTATAAAGCGAATGAGTAATGGAATCCCAATTCTAGATACCATAACCCGCAAATGTGAAGTTGAACAAATTAGCAAGTATGATTTTAGAATTTTGCTAACTCAGGGACTTAATCGTCAAATTCGCAGAATGTGCGAATATTTAGGGTACGAAGTGATAAAGCTAAAACGAATTAGAATCATGAATGTTCCTCTTGATGTTCCTGTAGGAGAATGGAGGTATTTAACAGAAAAGGAGTTAGGAGTTCTTAATGCCGATGTTGGGGATTCGAGTAAAACAGAAGAGGCTTCTGTACTAGAAGATATCAAATCTAAAAAAAACACTAACAACTCAACGCGACTTACCTCTAAAAACGATAAAAAAAGAAATTCTGATAAAAGAAATTCTCGCACATCAAGAGATAAAAAACGGAGAGATCGAAAAAATTAACTCTTTTTCTCATTGTTAATTATATCTTAATTTCCTCTTCTCTAAGTTTTTCCTTTTTTTAAAAATACCTAAATTGTTTTACTAATTAATTCTCAATCCCATGACGCGTATATTGTTTTCTTTATATTTTTTGGTAAGTATTACAACTTGGAGCCAGTCAGAATATGAACCTTCAGAATCACATCCTTTTGGGCAGCCTAATCCTGAAGCACCAAAAGAAATTTTGGATTTTGCACCTCTTATAGGAAAATGTAATTGCATTTCCCAAACCAGAAATCAAGATCGAACCTGGGGAGAGCCAAATAAAATGACCTGGGAATTTAAGTATATTATGAACGGAATGGCTATTCAGGATCAAACCATAAAAGCAGATGGACGACATTCTGGTAGCATACGGCAATTTAATGCAGACAGTAGTCAATGGTATGTACATTATTATTCATCTGCAAGAGCCAACCCTGTGCTTTCTTCCTGGAAAGGAAACAAGAAAGACGGAAAGATCATTTTATATCGTAAACAAAAAGCCCCTAATGGTATGGATGGTTTTTCTAAACTTAGTTTTTATGATATTAATGACAATGGATTTAAATGGCTTGGTGAATGGGTAGATACAAATAAGTCTATTTCTTTTCCGACCTGGAAAATTGAATGTGTTAGACAAGAAAATACAGAACAACTATTTGATGAAGAACTAATAAGAGCAGAGGCAAAAGCATTTTCTGATGCTTACCTAAGACAAGATTATGAAGCTATCGCAAAAATTTACACAGATAATGCAAAAATATTTCCAACCGATGCATCTATCATTAAAGGATATGAAGCTATTAAAAAAAAATGGGCAGAGTCTAGTGGTTATACACCTATCGAGCATGAAATTATTCCTGAAGAAATTATAATTCTCGGAGATACTGCTCATGATTATGGAATCTATAAAGGAAAAAACAAAAATGACGATGGTGCAGAGGTAATATATCAAGGGAAATATGTCGTTATCTGGAAAAAAGTTAATGATCAATGGAAAATGTATTTGGACATTTGGAATAGAATAGAATAAGAAAATAACCCTAATAATTTCATTAGATAATGAATACTTTATCTCCTTTTCACCTGGCGATTCCTGTCGATGATTTAAAAAATGCCAGAAATTTTTATAAAAATATCCTAGAGCTTGAAGAAGGTCGAAGTAGTGATCATTGGATTGATTTTAATTTTTTTGGTCATCAATTAGTTATCCATTACAAACCAAAAACAGGCATAATCGATAATCATGACAATTTGGTAGATGGTAAAGATGTTCCTGTACCTCATTTTGGGATTATTCTGGAATGGAGTATATGGCAAGATCTTGCAAAAAAAC
>CAKMZM010000136.1:7024-9364 GCA_929200365.1 uncultured Flavobacteriaceae bacterium
CCTCATTTTGGGATTATTCTGGAATGGAGTATATGGCAAGATCTTGCAAAAAAACTATCTGGTAAAGATATTCAATTCGTTATAAAGCCCTATATCAGGTTTAAAGGAGAGATTGGAGAACAAGCTACTATGTTCTTTTATGACCCTTGTGACAATGCATTAGAGTTTAAATCATTTAAAGATACATCTCAAATTTTTGCAAAATAGACAACCTTTATCTCCTACCATTAGTTAAAAAAATCTTGCAAACAAATTGTAAGTATAATCCTACATTTGCTTTAAAATAAAAGCTTGAATCGCGTATTTTAAAGGATTTTTATTATATTAGAGCTATAAGCAAGTTTTTTACTGTTTTTTAACACATTTAACTTAATTATAATTTTGTTTCAAACAATTAATAACCATAATCTCAAAAGTTTAGTAATGAGAAGAATTATACTTTTTAATATTTTAATGACTTTGATTCTAGTTAGCTGTGGTGTTCCTCAGGTTGACTTTGATGCTTTAAAGGAAGAAAATAATAAACTAAAAAAAGAAATTGCAGAGTGCCAGCTAACCCCTACTCAAATCCTAGAACAAGCCCATGAGTACTATGATGCCTTAGAATACACTAAGAGTAAAGAACGACTTGAAGTTCTGATAGATAAATATCCTAATTCTAGCGAAACTAAAAAAGGAAAAGTCTTATTAGAAAAGGTTAAAAAAGGGATTCTTCAAGCTAAAAAAATGCTAAATAAGGATAAGCAAACAGAAGGAAATAATACAGAGGATTATAAAAAAGCGATCGCTAAAATGACGAAGAAATATGATGCCGTTAATGAAGTAACTTGGTATTCAGATAAATCTTCTATTGATGTAAATACTAAAAGTTATTTTCAAATATATATTGGCAAAAAAGATAGTCATAAATCATGGTTAGGATTTTCTATAAATTATTTCACTAAAAAAGATTGGTTATTTATACAAAGAATCGAAATAGATGTAGATGGAAAAATCTATGATATAGAAGAAGACATTCCTGGGGAATTTAACTCAAAAGAAGAATCTGGAGGGAAACGAGAATGGATTGACCGTGTCGTAAAACAACTTGAAATACCTATGATAAAATCAATTGCTTCTGGAAAAAAAGTGAAAATAACATTTTTCGGAAAAGAAAATGTTGATTCAAGAACTTTAAGTAAAATGGAAAAGAAGGCGATGCAAAATGTCTTGAAAGCTTTTGATGCAATTAGAGAGCTTAAGTAAAACGGAAAAGAAGGCGATGCAATTAAGAGAGTTTAAATAAATTATAAAATAACCTAAAATAAACGGTTTGAAAAATAGAGTAACAACATGTTTATTTTTCAAACTATTTATTTTTATACAACTATTAAAATAAGACTCATAAGCGAATACTTTAAATTTGTGGATGATATCCTAAAAATTCTCCCTATATTCCGCCCCGATGGAATAAAACAGTAAAATAAAAATGGAATTTATCAAACCTTTGACCTATGGAGTGCCCTTTTTTTTGGCACTAATTTTATTAGAACTCACCTATAGTAAAACTCATAATCATAAGGATTTATATAATTGGAAAGATTTGACTGCTAGCTTAACTATGGGTGTGGGATCTGCAATCTTAGGACCATTAATTAAGACTATTTTTTCTATTGTACTCTTTCATTTTGTATATGAACTTTTTAATCCAGAAATCAATGGGGTTCGAACTAACATAATGGGTTGGAAATCCTTTGGATTTGCATGGTATGTTTGGCTTTTATGTCAACTAGCAGATGATTATACCTATTATTGGTTTCATAGACAAAATCATATGGTAAGAGCATTATGGGCTGCACACATTGTACATCATTCATCTGATAATTTTAACTTAGGTACTGCAGTAAGAAATGGATGGTTTACTCTTCTTTACAAACCTTTATTTTATATGTGGTTACCTGCAATAGGATTTCCTCCAGAAATGGTAATCGTTTGTCTTGGTATTGAAGCATTATGGCAATTTCAACTCCACTCGGTTTATATCCCTAAAATGGGATTGATTGAAAAAATATTCAATACGCACACCATGCATCAGGTACATCATGCCAAAAACATAGAGTATATGGATAAAAATCATGGAGGGTTTCTCAATATTTTTGATAAAATATTTGGCACCTGGAAAGAACTGGATGAGAATGTAGAAATACAATACGGTGTAACACATGCTCCGAATTCATATAATCCTTGGGTGATTCTAACTCATGAATATAAGGACATCTGGAATGATACCAAAAAATCAAAAAACTGGTATCATAAATTCATGTATATTTTTGGTCCTCCTGGGTGGAGTCATGATGGTAG
>CAKMZM010000137.1 GCA_929200365.1 uncultured Flavobacteriaceae bacterium
ATACTAACAATAAATAAAAGGGAATATGTTACAATTCCCATAGAACGCCTATTCCTGCGTATTGATTTCTATAATTTCTGAAAGATCGGGCGTCTATATCTGTATAATTTGTACTTCTTATTCTGGAATATAGTGTTGCGGTTAATGAAAACCCGTTTCCTATTTTATGTGAAGCATGTAGTTGAAAATTTGCATATTCATATTTTAGACTTTCTCCTATCGCCATCTCAGTATTTCTGGCTTCAATTTCTTTGTATTTTCTGGTAATAAAAGATAGAGAGGTTCGTACTTTTGTTATCCTGCTTTTGTATGTTATATTGATTCCCGGGCCATACTGATTAAATCCTGAACGATTTGTAGAATTATCAATTCTTGCATAATATGTGAAATTGGGTTTTATCTTAAACTTTTCGCTAAATGGCAACTCATAAAACAAATTTCCTTTTACATAATCCCAGTCTCTTTCACCATTTGTATCTATTTCACTGGCATTAAAAGTGTCGTATAACCTTTTTTTGAAATATGTATCTATTCCTATTTTGTGTTCTAACCTATGTACAAAAAAAGATTGGGCGCTTGAAAATTGAACTCCGAACTCATCAAATTCTAAATCTCTAATTCCGAATCCATCAAAATCTTTGAAATTATATAACCCTTTTAAGGTCATCTCATTAGCATGAAAAGGTACAAAATCTGTTCCTGCCGTTATTCCATAATTTGTATATCCCAATGGATTGATTAATACATCCTGATCTCCCCCCAGACCTTCTCTATTCATTCTTTTAAACCTGGCCTCTGCCAAAAAAGTAATTTTTTTTGTAGCCTTATAATCATACTTTGCCTTTGTATCCAGACTCCAGTAACTATCATCAAAATTCTCATAAAATATTCTTGAAAAAGGTTTTACCAATACCCTCACTCTATTTTTTCGCCATTTGTAACGATACTTATAACCGATCGAGATATCTTGATAGATACTATTTGAAATCAAATCTTCTTTTGTGAGTATGTTGTCATTTACTCTTATTTCTTTAGGGCTTTTAAAATAATTGTATTCATATCCCCCTTGTGTTTCGATATCAAAAGTGTTTTTACTTTGTGCAAAACCTAAAAAGTGTATAAATGCGATGAGTACAGCAAGTATTACATTTCTTTTTTTCATTACAGTTTTCCTTCTTTTATTTAATACGTTATTTAAATAGCCCGTTTTATTATCTCTTTTAATCCGGTTTTATTTACCAGTTGAATCTCGAGACCTGGTCTAACATTAATCTCCATAATTTGCGGACCTTTATTTTTATCAATTACAATATCAATCCCCAGATAATTTAGCGGAAACGCCCTGGCGGTTGCTACAGATATTTCTAAAATTTCTTTCCAGTATGGTATGGGAGTTCCATTTACCAAAAATGTACTATCCGGGTGATGATTACTATATTTTTTACCATTATATACTTCTAATAATCTTCCTTCTTTCATATCAATACCTATACCTACTCCATTTTGGTGAAGATTGGCCTTACCATCAGATTTATCTGTAGGCATTCTTAACATTCCCATTAATGGTGTTTTATCAAGTGTGATGATTCTAAAATCTGGTATCCCCTGTGGGTATATGTCATAAAAAAAAGGATGTAGCTCTATGCATTCTTCGATAAGCACTTTGTCATGAGATCCTAACGAAAAGAATCCCATAATAATAGATGCCATATGTTGAAATACCTGACGATCAGTAATCATTTCACCATGGTTTGTCCAATTACCCTTTTTATCTTTTTTAAGAATTTTGATCCCATCGCCTCCACAACCATTTGCTGGTTTTATTGCAACAGAGTTATATTGGTTACAAGATTTCCAAGCTTCTTTAATATCTTTATTATATTCGACTACTGCGTAGGTTTTTGCACAAGGAATATCGTATCGATGTAATATTTCTTTGGTTAATATTTTATTATCGGCCAAAGGATAATGCTTCTTTGGGTTATTAGGATAAATGAGTTTTATGTTTCTTTCATTCAAACCAATTACACCAGATGCCGAAATTGATTTTTTATTGAAAATTGTTGAGAACATATTATTATCTTTTTGTTTGCTAACTAGGAACAGTTAAATGTTCATATACCCTACCTAAAAAAAGTGAATTTTTATTTCTCTGCTTTTAACAGAGGTTTGAATCGAAATAATTCTACCCATCGTATCCCAATATATCTACCTAATAATGTAGACAGTGCTATGATTAAAAAAGTGATCTCTGGAAATAAAACCAAAACAGAAGGTAACCATGACCACGATAGTATGAGATAAGAAATTGCTGTAGTTATTAATGTTTGAAACAATTTATCAATAGCTTTTATATACCCGTCTTCAAGAGTAGAACGCGAAAAACGCTCTGCCGAAATGGTAAGAATAATAATAGGAAAGAATGTTAATTTTGTAAGCCACGCTATGTTATGTTTAATTCCAAAATGTGTTGCTAAAAGAATCACAGATACCATTATAGTAAGTGAGATGACAAGCTTTGGCGTGTATAACAGCCCCAGTTTATCAAAAGGATAGGATATTAATCCAATAAACATGATAAGTCCTGTAAAAATTGCGATTCCAGAGATAAAACCTGTATGCAATAAAGAAAAGGCTATCAATACAGGCAGGAATACTCCAAAAGTTTGTAATCCAACAACATTTCTTAAAAAAGCAACCAAGAATCCACCAATAGGCAGTAACAATAAAAGATGTAAAGTTGCCAGAGGTATTACATTTTTATCGATCAGATGCCAAAGAGAAAAACCGGGTAGATTGTGAATTTCCTCAGTATTCATTTTTAAGAAAGAAATATGATGTATCTGATCCATCTTATATGTATAATCAAACTGAATGCCCGAAGTATGAGTAATCAAGGATTTATCTCCCTGATACAACTCTAAATAATTAGCAGGCAAATACCCAAAATGATTATTTAATGCATCAAAAGAAACCCATGTTTCATTAATCAATACTTCTGCCCAGGCATGAGATGTTCTTTTCTCTGTATTTTCTACAATAATGCCCCCTTTTATTCTGGCAGGATACCCCAGATTTCTGCTTAATGCTACAAATAATCTGCTTTTACCATTACAAGAAGCTCTATTTTGTTTGATTGTAGTCACTGCATCTGTAAGTGTGATAATTGGTGCCGAAGGAATAGCATATACATAATCAAAGATATTTTTGATGACTTCTTTATCAGTTTGAGTGTTTTGTTTAAGCTGAGCTGCTAATTCATTGATCATTTCATGATCAGATTGAATATTTTGAGTAGGTTTAAGATACTTTCTATACTTGCCCGATGCAATATTAAAAACCTTTGGGATGCTATAATTTCTGTCTTTTCCTTCAAAAACAAATTCGTAATCTACCGAATGATAGGTGTTTTTGGCATTGGTTTTCCAAATTGCTCTTATATTTTCTCCTATTTCTTCTTTCCTGACAAAAGAAAGAGTAGTGTCATTTTTTATGTTTTCCCTGGAAATTCTTTGCCTGATATTATTTTTGGGAATATATGTTTTTAATGAAATGCTTTTATCCCCTGATTTAAAAAAAAACCTATAGTTTATTTTATAAACTTTTTCAGGATTAAAATTGTCAAAATTATTGAGAATTGGTTTTACTTTAAGTCCAATAGAAATTATAGCAATTGTTATTATTAGAGTTAATGAGATTTTAAGATTTGTTTTCAAATTCATAATCAGCTATTTTTGGATTAATAACAAGTAGGAGTAATTTTACCCTACCTCAAATCAAAAAAACCTTCTTTATGCTGCAATCCTCAAAATCTGTTTGTGAACAAACGGTATTTACCAAACTATTCGAAACACATGCAAAGGATATAAGAAACTTTATTTACTACAAGTGCGGGGATAAAGAACAAGCTGAAGATATAATGCAGGAAGCATTTATAAAACTTTGGGATAATTGCAAAAAGGTAATTTTTGAAAGAGCAAAAGGGTTTTTATGCACTGTTGCTAATAATCTATTTCTAAATGAAGTTGCTCACAAAAAGGTTAAATTAGAATATGTAAAAATACCCCGTAGTACCAAAAATATTGAATCTCCGGATTATATGATGGAAGAAAAAGAGTTTATGAATAAGCTTCAGAATGCAATTGCCGAACTTTCTGATGGCCAAAGAGAGGTTTTTTTACTGAATAGAATTGATAAAAAAACATATAATGAAATTGCCGAAATGCTGGATATTTCGGTAAAAGCAGTAGAAAAAAGAATGCATAATGCACTAAAACAATTAAGGAAATTGGTAAAAAATATATAAAACTACGGTAGGGTATTTTACACCTTGCCTGTTATTTTTCTGATACAAGGCAGAAATTATGCTCAACAAAAAAGAAAATACATATCTGGCGAAGTGGTTGAATGATGACCTTACTCCCGAAGAACTGGAAGCATTAAAAAAGCTTCCAGAATATAATGATTACAAAAAGATTATAAAAGGGTTAACCTATTTTAAAGCGCCCTCTTTTGATCTTCAACCTTCATTGGCAACAACTTTAGGTAAGATTTACCGACCCAAAAAAGCAAAGGTAATTAACCTCAAACCCATTGTATATATGATCACAGCAGCAGCTTCTGTCATATTAATTATTGGGCTTTTCTTTAATACAGTGAGCTATACAACAAATCCTGGACAACAATTGACTGTTGTTTTACCCGACGGAAGCTCGGTTGATCTTAATGCGGCATCAACGCTTACTCACCAACGCTTTTTCTGGTCGCAAAACCGAAAAATCACCTTAGATGGAGAAGCCTTTTTTAAAGTAACTTCTGGCACTAATTTTACAGTGGCTACCAAATTGGCAACAATTGAAGTCCTGGGAACTCAGTTCAATGTAAAAAACAGGGCTAAAGAATTTAAAGTAGGCTGTTATGAAGGGAAAGTTAGAGTATCAATACAAGAGAATCAGCAAAAAATATTACAAAAAGGGGAAGGCGTTTCTTTAAAAAATAAAAAGCTCATAGAAGAAACCATAACAGATCAGGAACCTTTATGGAAAAAAGGAGAAAGTATTTTTAATAGCGCTCCGTTATTCAATGTATTAGACGAATTAGAAAGACAATATGATATAGTTTTTAAACGCAATAAAATTGATCAGAATCAGTTATTTACTGGTGGGTTTAATTATAACGACCTAAATATTGCCTTAGAATCAGTACTAATTCCTATGGGTATAACGTATGTAGTTAACGGAACTACCGTTATACTATCAACACCCTAGTTTCAGGCATAAATCAATTCGATTAACACATTAATTATCTAAGAACCTTAAAGTTTTAGAATCCTCTAAAACCAAACTATACAATGAAAAAAACTTTACTATTGTTGTTTTTTTGCACTTGTTCTCTACAAGCACAAATCACTAAAAATTATAATGAAACACCTTTACAACAGGTTCTTAATGAGTTATCGGTATCATACAATCTCATTTTTTCATTCAGTAATACCGTTGTAAAAAACAAGGTTATTACATTGGCTATTAATAATACTCCTCTGGATGAGATTTTGACTACTTTAAAAACACTAACTCATCTTAATTTTAAAAAAATATCAAACAGACAGGTAATCGTGAGTTCTCCCGACAATAAAGTTGAAGTTTGCGGATATCTTTTTGATGAAAGTACCAATGAACCTATCTCCTACGCGTCTATAAGTATCGCAAGTACCAAAACAGCTACAATTACCAACAATGATGGTTTTTTTCAGTTAGGTACTATCGATAAGAATACATCGATCACTATACAGCATGTTGGTTATAAAGACAAATTGATGAAAGTATCTTCTTTTAAAGCTTCAGGCTGCCCCAGAATTTCTCTTTTTGCTGAAAGTACTTCTTTGGCAGAAGTGCTTATTGTAGAATACATTACTACCGGAATTGACAAAAACATTGATGGGTCGTTTAGCATTTCGAATGAAGACCTTGGGATTCTTCCTGGTCAAATCGAACCCGATGTATTACAAAGTATTCAACTTATCCCGGGAATAAACAGTGCCGATGAAACTGCAACAGGAATACAAATTCGAGGAGGCTCACCAGATCAAAATCTGATACTTTGGGATGATATAAAAATGTACAATACTGGTCATTTCTTCGGAATGTTTTCTGCTTTTAACCCTAATATAATTAAAAGTGCCAAAATCTTTAAAGGAGGTGCAGATCCAAAATATGGGGATCGGGTATCGGGTGTAATTGATATATACAGCGATAAGCAAATACCAGAGAAATTTAATGGTGGTGTCGGGATCAATGGTACCCATGCAGATATTTTTATGAAGGTTCCTGTAACAAAAACCGTAGGTTTGATCTTTTCTGGAAGACGATCTTATACCGATGCTTTTGAAACTCCAACCTATAACACTCTTTCAAAAAAAGTATTTCAAAACACAAAAATAGTTGAAAACCCTAATCAAACATCTACACCAGATCAAGAAGATGATGACAATGAAGAACTTGAAAAAGCAATTGCCGGAAATAATTTTTTCTTTTATGACAACAGTGCCAAACTCATTATTGATGCTTCAGAAAATGACAAAATTCTGGCTAGTACTATTTACACCAATAATGATCTCGCATTCGAGATCAACGATGAAGAAGATCTGATTACCGATGATCTTGAAATTCAAAATAAAGGAGCCAGTTTTTCCTGGGAAGGTATCAAACTAAAACGTTTTCATCATAACTTAAAAACATATTATTCTAAGTATGATTCTGATTACTTATTTACCGAAAAACAAGAACTGGTAATAGAAAATCAGTCGATTAGAAAAAATACAGTAGAAGATATCGGATTAGACCTTAATATCACTTATGATCTGGATACCAAAAACTCACTGATGATGGGGTATCAGTTTTCTAATAGCGAAGTGTTTTATACCATCACAAAAGAATCAGAATTTGAAATACCTATAAATGAATCAGATAGAATAAAAAATAATGCCAATACCATATATGTAAACTATAAATTTTTACCAAAAAATAAAGGTTTCATCAATCTTGGCATAAGAGCTTCTCATTATTCGATAATAAATAAATCGTATATAGAACCCAGAGTGAATATTGAGTATCCTGTTACTACCCTTTTAAGAATAAAAACGACAGGAGAACTAAGATATCAACCAATCAGTCAATTGATAGAATTTGAAGACACCCAGCTTCGTCTGGGAAATAACCTATGGATACATGCCAATGAAGAAATACCGGTGTTAAAAAGCACTCAGTTTTCTACGGGATTATTGTTTTCTAAAAAAGGGTGGAATTTTGAAATTGATGGTTATTATAAAAATATTGATGGTTTAACATCGGTTACCAATGGATTTAATACTATTAATAGTGATTTGTCTACAGGTGAAAGTATAATTTATGGAGTGGATATATTATTAAAAAAGAAGTTCAAAAATTTTAGAACATGGCTGGGATACACCTTTAATGATATCAAATATATATTTCCGGAAATACAAGAAGCAGCTTTTCCCGGAAATAATGACATCACTCATAATTTTAGAATTTCGAATACGTATGAGGTCAATAACTGGGAGTTTTCGCTAGGTTGGTTATGGAGATCAGGAGTTCCTTTTACCGATGCTAATCTTGTAGGTGATGAGATCGAATATGGTGCTGCCAATGCAAAACGTTTACCAGAATATCACAGATTAGATTTCTCTGCTATTTATCAATTTAATTTCAATAAAACAGGTAACTGGAGAGGGCAAATAGGAGCTTCGATACAAAATTTATACAACAGACAGGTACCTGTCTCTATAAGTTATAGGGTAGATGATAATGCGATCACTGAAGAAGTAGAATTAGACAGGTTACAGCAAGAATCTCTGGCAATGACGCCTAACCTGGTTTTCAGGGTATATTTTTAAGTACTTGTAATAATTTGTAATGCTTCATCTCTGTGTACTAATCGCATTAATATTATTTCCTGTTTTGATATTATGGTCCCTGTCATATAATAAAATCCTATACCAATTTTATATGCTTTATCACTACCTTTTATTATTCTGAAATGAGGTGCATCATTTATATTTTTGGCCATTTTTAATAATGACAGAATATGTTTTACCTTTTCCTGTAGCGAAACATCTTTAAGGCTTTTAAAATCTTTGGCAAATTGTGAAGATATTTTTAATATCATCTGTGCTATGATTTAAATAATTCCTCTTCATTCACTATAGATTGCGTATTTGCCTGTTGCATTAAAAGCAATAATCCCAGGTCTTCTTTTTGATCCAAAGACATCGAAGCCATCTGTTCTTTTTGTTTTTGTTCAATATACCACATAATAGCTTTTTCCATGATTTTTTTTACACTAGATCCTTCTATTGCTGCAATAATCTTGAGTTTAGGGATTATTTGCTCATCTATATCTATTATTTTTCTCATAGTATATATTATATATATAATATGCTAAATATACAAAAAAATTAAAACTTCAATTTTTGAGTACTATACATCAAAACAAATTCTAGCATAAGGATATCTCACAAAACAAAATTGAGTGTGTACTTATACACAGAAAGAATTATATTTGAAATTCAATAACTATTCATTAAATGAATTATATCGATATTATTTTAGGGATTCTTTTGTTGTGGGGGCTCATAAAAGGATTTAGCAAAGGCCTATTTTCTTCATTAGCTTCTCTTGTAGCTCTTATAGTTGGTATATACATTGCTGTTCATTTTTCTCATATTGTGGGAGAATATTTAGCTCAATATGTAAACTGGCAGGAAGGAGCTATGAAACTGGTAGCTTTTGCAATAACTTTTATTGTCGTGGTTATCCTTGTTTCTTTGGCAGGTAAAATTCTTACCAAAATAGCAGATTATGCTGCACTGGGTATTTTAAATAAAATCCTGGGTGGTGCTTTTGGAGTATTGAAAATGGCATTTATCGCCAGTGTCATTATTATCTTTATTGATGCCATAAACAGAAACATTACTATTATTAAGGAAGAAACACTTAACTCTTCTGTATTATACACTCCTGTTCGGAAATTAGCACCAATGATATTGCCAAGCATTCTAAAAGAAGAAGACTCAAACGACTCTGAAGATTCTAAAAAAGACACTCAAATTTAAAAATGTAACAGAA
>CAKMZM010000138.1 GCA_929200365.1 uncultured Flavobacteriaceae bacterium
GGCTATACATTAGTGCAGGAACGTTTCCTTCGATTGTTAAAAACGCTTAGCGCATTGCTTTTTTGCGTCGCGTAATTGAAAATAGAAAAATAAATATAGATAGGAAGATCGAGGTTCGGGCTATATAATCTCCATTTTTCACATAGAATGTAGTCTTATCGTTTGTAATGAGAGTGCCTTTTAATGCTCCTTGTTTTTCATACTCTAATTTTGCGGTAATATCTCCTGTTTGGTTAATAATAGCAGAAATCCCTGTATTAGCACTTCGCGCAATACTTCTTCGGGTTTCTATAGCTCTTAGTTTGGCATAAGATAGATGTTGCCTATGCCCTTGTGTATTACCCCACCAAGCATCGTTGGTAATAATTGCCAAAAAATCAGCCTTATTTCTAATATACCCTGTGGCAAATTCGCCATATATACTTTCATAACAGATTAAAACTCCTACACCAATACTATCTTTAGAGAAAAAAACTTCTCGATCTTCTTGAGTAGTTTTTTTAGCAACCGTTCCGCCAAGATCAATCATAGCATCCCCTAAAATCGGTTTTAAGATACTTTGATATGGGAAATTTTCGACACCAACAACAAGTTTGCTTTTGTGATATAACTCATCAGTTCCATCGGGGCGAACAAAAAATGCAGAATTATAGTCGTCATAATAAATACCTTCTTTATAGGTATTTGTTTGTTTACGAATTTTATTGGGGTCGCTAAAAACATCAATTAATGATATTCCTGATACTACATTTGCATTAGGATATTGATTAAGCATTCGTTGTGCAGTTTTTTTGGCAATAGAGCTTGGGAAATCAGTAAATCTGTTATTATCTGCAAAAACGGTTTCTGGAGCAATAATAAAATCAGTTTTTGAAGTTGCAACTGTATTCGTTAGAGAGTCTAATAATTTACCTATGTGATCATCTGTGGTGTTATATTTTTCGGTATATGGATTTATATTTGGCTGTAAAATAGCGACCTCTATAGATCTACCTTCTTCTTGATAAGTTTTTAGAATAATAAATGATATTATAATAGGGATTAGAATAATCAATCCATTACGAATTGCAGATTTATATAGAATAGTTTTATCCTTGTGTTCTTTAAAAAGTAGTATGCTTTTAAAAACATTAATATTAATGATCCAGATCCAAAGAGTACCACCAAAGGTCCCCGTGTATTCATACCATTGTACCCAGAAAGTAAAGTTCGAAAAACCATTACCCAGATTAAGCCAAGGCCAGGAAAACTCCCAGTATAGATGTATATATTCAAAAGTCATCCAAAAACAAACCAGAAATATACTACTAATCGTAAATGTGGTTCTTTTGGCAACAATATGGTAGATTAAAAATACTAATGTCATCACTAGGCTATTTACAATTTCGGCAAACCACATACCAAATGCAGTAGAATTATAAATCCACCAAGTAGTGCTTATATTCCAAATAAAAAAAGTGAGAAAAGCAAGACCAAAAACCTGACTTTTACTGTATTTATTTTTTCGAATGTTATTTTCTACAATCAAAAGAGGGACAAACCCAAAGAATAAAAACAAAGGAAAGCCATAAGTAGGCCATCCAATAGCAAGTAAGAGTCCCGAAATAATAGATAATATGATGTTTCTCATAAAAAAAGCTTCTTTATGAATAACGAAATTAAACTTATTTAGTTACAATTAATATAATTGATCTATTCTTTTTTATTACTGTAATAAGGATTTGATTTTTTTAAAATATAGATTTTTATCATTTTCAAAATGAATTATTCATTATATTTACTACAGTAGAAAAAAAATGAATATTCCTAGAGTTTAGTTGGTAGAGAATTTTTCTATAAGAAATATAGAGGTGATTTAAACTTTTTTCAATTTGCTAAAAAAATGCCTTTTTGCCCCCATACTTTACATTTCTTGACTTTCGTAGCCCTGCTATACAAGTAATTTTTTTTTATCTGGTTACAAAACCGCTATTTTTCACTTAAATCAAAAAGTTTAAATCATTTCATAGACAGAGCTTACTTTTTTAGTATGAGTTTGGAATAAAACACCGACTTATTATTTCATCTAATTATATGTGAATGTAAAAGTGCTTTTTATAGATTTTGTATTAGAAATAATATTTTTTTATAAAAATAGACACAAACGATAAGTGTCTTAAAATGTTTGTCGTAAAAAATAATCTTAAAAACTTATATTATGAAAAATCACATTTTAAATTCGGGTAAAATTTTAACCAAAACACAGCAAAAACAAATTAATGGAGGAGGAGATGATGAATGTATGGGTGGTAGAGGATATATAGATGAATGTGGTGATTGTATCTTAAAAGGAGCTGCCTATTTGCCTTCATGCTAAAAAAAGAATAGACACAAACGATGAGTGTCGTAAAAAACAATCTTAAAAACTTATTATTATGAAAGAACAAATTTTAAATCTAGGAGAAGCTTTAAGTAAGACTGAGCAATCACAAGTTAATGGAGGTAGAGCTCCAGAATGCTGTATTGATTGGGATCCAATTGAGCGCCGTTGTTATAAGTGGGATAGAAACTGTATGTAGTTTTTTGAAAACATTAAAGAGAATGATTTCAAATTCTCAATCCATTATAGAATCTCCCGAGACAGGATCTCAGGGGATTCTGTAGTACCCAAAAATCACATTTATGAGTATTGATTAGAGTAAATAGTTTGCTATTTTTACACAAAATTTATTTTTATGTGGATCAAAAAGCAAATTCCAAACTTTATAACCCTTCTTAATCTTTTTTGCGGGTGTATTGCTGTTATTTTTGCCGTTCATGGGCAACTAGAATTAACCGCTCTTTTTGTAATGTTAGGTATAGGGTTTGATTTTTTTGATGGTTTTGCAGCGAGAATGTTAGATGTTAAGAGTGAATTGGGTTTACAACTTGATTCTTTGGCAGATATGGTTACTAGTGGGCTTGCACCAGGTATTGTAATGTATCAGTTATTGTCTCAAGTTTTTGGAAAACCATTTTATGTAACTCCTAGTTCTTGGAATTCTGAACAGATTTTAGCAAGTTTTGATGCATCATATATCTCATTGTCGGGCTTATTGATAACTTTAGCCTCTGCATATCGATTAGCTAAATTTAATATAGATACCCGACAGACCACTTCATTTATTGGCTTGCCAACCCCAGCAAATACATTATTAATCATTAGTCTGCCATTAATACTCAAATTTCAACAAGAACCTTGGGTTTTAGAGATTATCCTTAATAAATGGTTTTTGACAGGATTAACCTTATTGAGTTGTTACTTATTGAATGCAGAGATCTCTTTATTTGCTTTAAAATTTAAGACTTGGAGATTTATAGAAAATAAAGTTCGCTATATTTTTATAATACTTACTATTATATTAATTGTACTATTGAAATTTATAGCAATACCTTGTGTGATGCTACTTTATATTTTGATGTCGGTTTTTTTTAAGAGTAAGAGTTAGTTTAATGTCTCTATCAAGAAATGAGAAAAAATCCCTTATCTTTAGGCGAAGACTTTAGTGCTTTTTATACTTGTAGATTTTCAAGAGTTATAAGTTACTGAGTTGTTTTTTAGTACTCAACTTTATCCAACTTAAGTCGGGATATAAACAAATCTATCGGCTTTAAGCCTATAATAGTTTAATTGAAATCTAATTTCTTTTTACGAAGTTCAAAGTTTTGACCAAGATATACTTTACGTACTATTTCATCCTCTGCTAATTCTTCGGGGATACCCGCTTTAAGGATACTTCCCTCAAACATCAAATACGTTCTATCTGTTATAGCAAGGGTTTCCTGTACATTATGATCTGTAATTAGAATACCAATGTTTTTATCTTTTAATTGGGCAACAATACGTTGTATATCTTCTACAGCTACTGGGTCTACCCCTGCAAAGGGTTCGTCTAAAAGTATAAAATTAGGATCTGTAGCCAGTGCTCGTGCAATCTCTGTACGCCGTCGCTCACCACCACTTAGCAAATCACCACGGTTTTTACGAATATGCCCCAGACCAAATTCTTCGATAAGAGCTTCCATTTTATGCAGTTGCTCTTTCTTAGATAATTTAGTAAGCTGAAGCACACTTAGGATATTATCTTCAATACTTAATTTTCTAAACACAGAAGCTTCCTGAGCCAAATAACCTATACCGTTTTGGGCACGTTTATACATTGGGTACTTGGTTATGTCAATATTATCTAACGTGATTTTCCCTCCATTAGGCTTTACCAAACCAACAATCATATAAAAAGAAGTTGTTTTACCAGCACCATTTGGTCCCAGAAGCCCAACAATCTCTCCTTGATTAACTTCAAGAGAAATTCCTTTTACTACTTTTCTGCCTTTATATGATTTTACAAGATTATCTGCTTTCAACTTCATATTAAAATGACTTCTTTATATAGAGGGTGTTACTAAAATGAGTGCGTAAATTTACATTATTCTTTTTAACCCATTATACACTTATGAAACTTTTGCATCAAGCGCATCCCAAAACTCATAAGCACGACGCAAATGGGGGATAACAATAGTGCCTCCGACAAGTGTGGCAATACTAAGTGATTCGACTACTTCTTCTTTAGTTAACCCTTCTTTATGGCAGGTTTCAAGGTGGTAGCGTACACAATCATCACAACGCAATACCGCAGAAGCAACTAATCCTAATAATTCTTTAGTTTTTACATCTAGAGCACCTTCCATATAGGCATTGGTATCCAGATTAAAGATTCTCTTGATTATTTTATTATTATCTTCCAGAATACGAGAATTCATTTTTTCTCTGTAGCTATTAAATTCGTCAACTATATCACTCATCTATATTATTTTTGTAATTTTTTTCTTTTCTTTTTTTATAACAGCTTTAGATATAAAAATACTTACCTCATATAATATCAAAACCGGAATAGCAACAATAACCTGACTAGCAATATCAGGTGGTGTGATTATAGCAGATAGTATTAAGACAATTACTAAAGCAAATTTTCGATATTTTCTTAAAAACTCTGGAGTAACTAATCCTACCTTAGTAAGGAAAAACATAATTACAGGAAGCTCAAATATTAATCCACAAGCTATTACTGAAGCCCTTACCAGTGCTATATAGCTATCAATATCAAATTCGTTAAGAACCTCTTTACTCACTTGATATCCTCCTAAAAAATTAATAGATAATGGTGTGATCACATAATATCCAAAAAGTACTCCCAGAAAAAATAAACAAGAACAGATAATGATAAATCCTTTAGAATTTCTTTTCTCTTTATCATATAATGCCGGAGAAATGAATTTCCAGAACTCATATAGTACATAAGGAAATGCTATAATAAAACCTGCTGTTATAGAAGTCCATATATGAACAGAAAATTGACCCGCTACTTTTCTGCTCTGTACACTGAAAGGTAATTCTTTAAAACATAAACTTTCATCCAAACCTAGAAATTTAGATAAATTACAAAGACCATTATAGGTAGGGAAATCTGGTTTTTTTGGACCAAAAATGATGACGTCGAAGATAAATTCTTTTGATATAAAAGCTACGATTCCTGCAATGAGTACAGCAACAGTAGCCCTGATCAAGTGCCAACGTAGTTCTTCCAGATGATCTAGAAAAGACATAGATTGAGGATTTTTTTTGGGAGTGTTGTTTGCCATTATAAAATACCTTCTCTCATTAAATCATGAATGTGTAACAACCCTACATATTTACCATCCTTTTCTGCTAATAATTGTGATATTGAGTTCTCTTCCAGACTTTCAAGAGCGTCTACTGCCATAGCATCATTATTAATTCGTTTGGGATTGGGAGACATAATGTCTTTTGCAATTAACCCATCAAAAGAAGCCGTATTTTTTGTTAGCATTCTACGCAAATCACCATCTGTTATAATACCAAGAATGACTCCGTTCTCTGTGACTGCTGTAGCTCCTAATCTTTTTTCTGTCATTTCAACAATTACATTGTTTATATTAGACTCTGGAGATACTTCAGGTTTTTCGTTTCGAGATGTAATATCACTTACTCGTAAATATAGTTTTTTTCCCAATGCTCCCCCAGGATGATATTTGGCAAAATCCCTGCTAGAAAACCCTTGCAAGTGTAATAAACAAACTGCGAGAGCATCTCCTATAACCAGTTGTGCTGTAGTACTTGTTGTAGGAGCAAGGTTGTTTGGGCATGCTTCTTTTTCTACATAAGCATGCAGAACATAATCGGCTTCCTGCCCTAAAAAAGATGCCTTGTTGGCTGTAATACCAATTAAAGGATTCTTGAAATTTTTGATCAAAGGAACCAGAACTTTTATTTCTGGGGTATTACCACTCTTAGAAATACAGATAACGGTATCGTCTTCGAGAATGTTTCCTAAATCGCCATGAATAGCATCTGCTGCATGCATAAACACTGCGGGAGTACCTGTAGAATTCATGGTGGCAACAATTTTGGTGGCAATAATAGCACTTTTGCCTATACCAGTAATAATAACTCTACCTTTTGAGTTATGTATAGTTTCTACAGCATCAGAAAATTCTTGATCAATGAGTGCTTCCAAATGAGCAATAGCAAGGGCTTCTTCGGCAATAGTCTTTTTGGCATATGAGATTATAGTATCTTGGGTATTCAAAATTTAAAAAATTTTCGTGTTATAAATAAAGATTTTATTATCTTTAATTTACGCAAAGGTATACAATACCTAATTAATTTTAAATAGTGATAAAAAAAAGCGTATTAATTTATGCTTTGTTTATCTTTGGCATACTAAAATTAAAAATGAAACATCTACTAAGTCTGTATTTGGGGAAATAGACTTGGTGCTAGTGAATCTTTATTTAATTGGTATATAAAAGTTAAATGATTTAATGAGTTTGAAAGGAACTGACTTACAAAGTGCTTTAAAAAAACATTTTGGCTTTAGTCAATTTAGAGGACTACAGGAGAAGGTGATACAAAGTGTTTTAGGAAAACAAAATACATTTGTAATCATGCCTACAGGCGGGGGTAAATCCCTATGTTATCAATTGCCCGCTTTAATGTGTAAGGGGACTGCTATTGTGGTTTCACCTCTGATCGCATTAATGAAAAACCAAGTAGATGCTATTCGAAGTATTTCATCTGTAGAGGGTATTGCACATGTGTTAAATTCTTCTCTTAATAAATCCGAGGTAAAAAGGGTAAAAGAAGATATAATTAATGGCGTAACCAAACTGTTGTATGTTGCTCCAGAGTCACTTACTAAAGAAGAGTATGTAGATTTTTTAAAATCTCAGGAGATTTCTTTTTTAGCTGTAGATGAAGCACATTGTATTAGTGAATGGGGACATGATTTCAGACCCGAATACAGAAATCTACGTAATATTATCAAAAGAATAGGAGAAAATATTCCTATTATAGGACTTACTGCAACTGCAACCCCAAAAGTACAGGAAGATATTCTTAAGAATTTAGGAATGAGTGATGCTAAAACCTATAAAGCGTCGTTTAATCGCCCTAATCTGTTTTACGAAATACGTCCGAAAACAAAAAATGTAGATGCAGATATCACTCGTTTTGTAAAACACAATAGTGAAAAAAGCGGGATTATATATTGTCTTAGTAGAAAAAGAGTAGAAGAACTAGCACAGACATTAGAAGTAAATGGAGTGAAAGCTGTTCCTTATCATGCAGGATTAGACGCCAAAACCAGAGCGAAGCATCAGGATATGTTTCTGATGGAAGATGTAGATGTCGTAGTTGCTACAATTGCTTTCGGAATGGGAATCGACAAACCCGATGTGCGCTTTGTGATCCATCATGATATGCCCAAAAGTATAGAGAGTTATTACCAAGAAACAGGACGTGCTGGTCGAGATGGGGGAGAAGGACATTGCCTAGCATATTATGCATATAAAGATATAGAAAAACTAGAAAAATTTATGAGCGGTAAACCTGTTGCCGAACAGGAAATAGGTCACGCTTTGTTACAAGAAATAGTGGCATTTGCAGAAACATCCATATCCAGACGTAAATTTATATTACACTATTTTGGTGAAGAATTTGATGAAGTAAATGGCGATGGTGCCGATATGGATGATAATGTACGTAATCCAAAGAAAAAGAACGAAGCCAAAGACGAAGTAAAACTACTGCTTGAAGTAGTTAGTAAAACAGGTGAAATCTATAAGTCTAAAGATCTGGTTAATACACTAATTGGCAAAAGTAATGCTTTGATCATTTCGCACAGAACACATCAGCAATCTTTCTTTGGAAGTGGTAAAGAACGAGATGATAAATATTGGATGGCTCTTGCACGTCAGGTATTAGTAAAAGGATATTTACGTAAAGATATAGAAACTTATGGGGTTATTAGAATCACCCCAGAAGGGAAAGAATTTATAGAAAATCCAGTTAGTTTTATGATGACGGAAGATCATATTTATGATCAAACTAACGATGATTCTATAATAACTGCAACAAAATCTGGAGCCAAGGGCGGAAGTGACGATAAATTAGCAGGAATGCTACGAAATTTGAGAAAAACAGTATCCAAAAAACTAGGAGTTCCTCCATTTGTAGTATTTCAAGACCCTTCTATAGATGATATGGCACTTAAATATCCCGTTACTATCGAGGAATTGGCAAACGTTCATGGAGTGGGTGAGGGTAAAGCTAAGAAATATGGTCCTGCATTTGTTGCTCTTATTGCAGAATATGTAGAAGAAAATGATATTATGCGACCCGATGATTTTGTGGTAAAGAGTACAGGTGCTAATAGCGGTCTTAAACTATATATTATACAAAATGTAGATCGCAAATTACCATTAGATGATATTGCTGCTGCAAAAGGGATGGATATGCCTACTTTCATTAAAGAAATGGAAGCAATTGTATATAGTGGCACTAAACTTAATATTGCCTATTGGATAGATGAAATCCTAGATGAAGACCAACAAGAAGAAATTCATGAATATTTTATTGAAGCCGAAAATGACAAAATAGATACAGCAATAGAAGAATTTGATGGAGATTATGATGATGAAGAATTGCGCCTATATCGTATCAAATTTATTAGTGAAGTCGCAAATTAACCTTTAAGGTTTTGACAATAGTAAAAA
>CAKMZM010000139.1 GCA_929200365.1 uncultured Flavobacteriaceae bacterium
CTCACTACATCTTATAAATCCAACTTTGAGGGTTTAATCGTTTTGCATTTTGGTAGATTAAGAATTTCATAATCGCTCTACCAGTTGTTGGATTGGTGCGTACCTCACCTATTGCTTGTTTTGTTGCTACTTTCTGACCTTCTTTAACACTAATATTCTTGATATTATAATAGGTAGTGATATAATTACCATGTCGTATTTGTATCAAACGACTCGCTCCTTTAAGTTTTTGGATAGCGATTACTTCTCCTTCAAAAATGGCTCTTGCAGGTTCTCCCGACCTCGTTTCAATTTCTACCCCACTACTATTAATTTGTATATTAGGAAGCGTAGGGTGAGGCTGACGCCCAAATTTCTTTGTTATTCTTCCTGTTCCTACAGGCCAAGGTAACTTTCCTTTATTAGATGTAAAATTATCAGCTAATATTTTTGCCTCTGCAGTTAGGGCAAATGTGGTTGCAGACCCTTTTTTGGTTACTTTTTTACCTGCTTTTTTATTGGCTTTTGCAATTGCTTCTCGAATTAACTTCTCGATCGCTTTATCAATAGCACTAGCTTGTTGTTCTTTTTCCTTAATTTGCTTTGTGTAGGTGCCTTGCTTTTTGCGAATAGAAGCCATTAAAATTTGCTGTTCCTTTTTTTCTGCTTTAAGCTTATTCTGTTCTTCGCGATTCTCTTCGATTAGTACTTGTTTTTCTTTTTTTTGTCTAGACAAATCGGTATTTAAAGCCTGAAGTTCTCTGGTGTTGTTTTCTATTCGATCTGCCTGCTCTTTGCGATGTTCATTATATTGTTTCATATATTGTAATCGCTTATAGGCTTGAGAAAAATCTGAAGAAGAAAGTAAAAACATAATTCTACTTTGGTGGGATTTACTCTTATACGATTTTGTGATCATCTTAGCATAATCCTTTTTAAGTACTGTAAGTTCCTTACGGTATGCTTTTATTTTTTTAAAATTTGTATTGATCTCTCGGGTCAATAAGTTAGCTTGTTGATTGGTAATCTTTATTAGATTTTTACGTGTTCCGATCTGTGAGTTGATCGTTTCTACTTCATAAAGAACAGAACGTTCTTTGCGCTTGTTGTTAGCACGCAATTCTTTCATTTGTTCAATTTCTTCTCTAAGCCGTTGGCGTTCTTCTTCGAGTTGTTGTTGTTTAGCACTTTGAGAAAAGGAAGGACTGCAAACTAATGATAAACCTACGAAGTATATAATTTGTGAAAATCTCATTGAATAGTAACTTGCTTATATCCTGATGGTATTTTAAACGGAAAACTCACCTTGGCATTGTAATCTACCGTTTTATAATCTATCTCAATCCTAGTTTTTTCTTTATCCTGCAAAGCTTCAATATGGATTTCTTTTGGAAAATCCTGATTTCCTACTTTTTGATAGCTCTGATAATTAATTATTAGATTTCTATTTTCGATAGGCTGTTTTAATTGTTGCGAGTACATTTTGAAGGTATCTGGGTGTATTAAAAACAGTCGTTCAAAAAGTGCCAATTCTTTCTTAGGTTGTAATTGATATACTTTTTCTGTTATTGAAGATTTATATTTATTGCTTCTTAAGTTAAACAACGATTGTCCTAAAAGCATCTGTTGTACTTTGTTATAATCCAGATCTGTACCCAACCAATCGCTTAGCAGTTTAAAATCTCCTTCAAAATAGGTATTATTGATTTTTTCGTAATAGTTTACTTTTTCTGGCGTTATTAATGCTTTTGCCAATGTAATACCTAGCATTTTTACACTAATCCAAATGGTTTTATCTTTTTCTATTCGCAATGTAGCATTAGGGCTATACGACTGTTTCCCATCATCGTATTTTACTTTTATACGAGTATTAAGTGTTTTAAAATTAAAAGATTGATTGTAGTGATTTGCAATTACTTTTTCTGCATTTAGTTTTTTGATACCTGATGCACTTATTGCCCTAGTTCCTTTACAGGAATTAAGTATCATTAAAGCAATGCACAATAGACAAAATATTCTGTTCATTACGGGCTTACGATTTTTTCTGAAGTTGATTTGCTTTTTGTTGATATTCTAAAGCTTTTGTAGTATCCCCAAGGTTGCTATATGCCTCACTTATTTGTTGGTAAAAATCTGATTCCATCTTTAGATTATCTATTACATAATCTATGCCTATAGTTAGAATTTCGATAGCTTCTGTTGCTTTTTCAAGGTAAATTAATGCTACGCCATTGGTGAGATAGAAAATAGGTTGCGCAGGATACATTTCTAAAGCTAATTTGCTTCCTACCTCTGCTTTTTCATATCGTTTTAAATCTAATTGTAATAATAAGATTCTTTTTAGCAATACGAAGTCAGTGGCATTACTTTTTATGCCTCGTTCATAAAAATTGAGTGCTTGTTCTTTTTTATCTTTTTTATAATAATAATGACCTAATTCTGTAAAGACTTTTCCATTATTTTGATCATTAGAGAGTATTGTAATAATGCTTGTTAACTGAGATTCGTATTGTGGATTCTTATCCAGAAACGGCAAAAAGTCGTTAATCACTTTATATTTTGATTCAATATCTATTTTATTACTTTTTAAGGCAATCTTCATTGAACTAATGGCTTGCTCAATATTATTTTCTTCAAGATAAAATTTATATAGTGCCAGATGCAAAAATTCTGATTTGGGTCTTTTTTTTAGAAGTAATTTGGCAGTTTCAAATGCTTTTTCTTTTTGATTATCTTTACTATATAGGTAAATCAGGTTTAAATAATTCTGTTCTACCTCAGGTTTTTCTTTTATTTTTTGCTCTAGTCTATTGATTTGACTATTGGGATTACTAATTTTTGAGGAGATTTTTTTTCGTAATCGATTACGATATTGATCGGTTCCATATTCATCATCTAATTCATCAAGAACGATTAATGCATCTTCGTATCGTTTTTCTAAAAAGTACAAATTTGCCAATTGCTCTTTAAACAAAGGATTGAATGCTACTAATTTTTCTACTACTGTTACCGATTCTTTATATTTACGTTGTTGAAAATAAGTTTCAAACAAAAGTTCTAGAACAAACCTGTTATTGGGTTTAGCATCTAATACTTTTACTAAATTATCTTCTGCATTGTGAAACTGTTTTAATTCGATATAATTTTTGCCTAATTCTAAATATAAAAAATCAGGCTTTGGATCAATCTCGATACACTTCTTCAGGGCTTCAATTGCTTTATCATAATTAGTTATTGCTTTTTGTTTTAATGCTTCAAAGAAGTTCTCTTGAAATTCATCAGAAACATTTCCCAGATCATCTATATTTACTTCTTGTTTAGGCTCTATATCCTGAGACCATACAGTATGATATCCATTTCCGAAGAATAGACATAAAAGACAGATATGTTTCCAATAATGAATCATAAAAAGTGTTATCAATACTATTATTGCCTCATAAATTATTCCAAAACAGAATAATCTCCAATACTTACTGTAGTGAAGTTTCCGTCATAAATAGCATTATTTCCTATCATAGCATTGTCTAAGTTAGCATTTTTTATGACAGTTTTGGTCTGAATCAGACTATTTTTGATAGTAGCGTTTTCAATAGTGCACCCATTTCCTATCGAAACATTAGGTCCGATAGTCGCATTTTTTAACGTTACTCCTTCGCCCAAATAGCAGGGAGCAATAACGGTTGAGTTTTCTTGAGCAATAGTTTCACTAATAAGAGGTTCTCCATCTTTTTGTAAAAATCCTAACATTCTGGTATTTGTTTCTACCGTAACGTTTTTGTTTCCACAATCCATCCATTCGTCTACCTGACCTGTAACAAATATTTTTCCATTACTCATCATTCTTTTGATCCCATCATTAATTTGGTATTCTCCTCCATTAATAATGTTATTATCCAGAACATATTGCAATTCGTTTTTAAGAACTGCTACATCTTTAAAATAATAGATTCCTATTACTGCCAGGTCTGAGACATGTTCTTTAGGTTTTTCTACTAGTTCAACGATCTGATTTTTTTCATTTAGTTTTACTACTCCATAAGCTTCGGGTTGCTCTACTTGTTTTACCCAAATTACCGAGTCTACTTCTTTATCGAGATTAAAATCTGCTCTTATTAATGTATCTGCATAAGCAATTACTGCTGGTCCTGACAAAGATTCTTTGGCACACATAATAGCGTGTCCTGTTCCCAGGGGCTGGTCTTGTCTGTAAATAGATGCTTTTGCTCCCAGGCTTTCTGCCAATGTTGTTAAACTATCTACCACATCATCTCCAAAAAATGCAGGATCACCCAGTACAAATGCGATTTCTTCAATGGGTTCTCCTAAAACTTTGGCAATATCAGATACTAACCTATGTACAATTGGTTTTCCGGCAACTGGGATTAATGGTTTCGGAACTGTGAGTGTATGAGGTCTTAATCTCGACCCTCTTCCTGCCATTGGTACTATAATTTTCATGCGATTTTAAATTGGTTTTATGATGATTGTTATTTTATTTAACTCCCGTGCTTCCAAATCCTCCTTCTCCTCTAGTTGTTTCTGATAATTCTGTTACCTCAATCCACTCTGCCCGTTCATGCTTTGCAATTACCATTTGAGCTACTCGTTCTCCATTCTGAATCGTAAAATCTTCATTCGACAGATTTACCAAAATTACCCCAATCTCTCCCCGATAATCTGCATCTATCGTTCCTGGTGCATTGAGTACTGTAATTCCTTTTTTGGCTGCCAAACCACTACGGGGTCGTACTTGTGCTTCATATCCCACGGGTAACTCTATAAACAATCCTGTTTTTACAATTGTACGCTCTAGTGGTTGTAGCGTTATTGATTCTGAAATATGTGCTCTCAGATCCATTCCTGCCGAAGCAATAGTTTCGTAATGAGGTAGATCGTGAGATGACTGATTAATTATTTTTATCTGCATATTAATATCATAGTTATCCAACAAAAAGAACAGATCATTTGCTATAAAAGCTATGAAACAAAATTTTAAGTTGGATTCATTTTTTTAAAATCTGTTTTACTTCCCTCTTTTCTGAGACGTACAAAACTACTAAAAACGCAAGTAACAATGGGATAGAAATCATATAATTACTATCAAAGACATAAAATGACAAGATCGAAAAGGTAATGGAAACCACAAGATACATTCCTATCTTTTTCAGATTATACGGAATAGGGTAATATTTTCTGCCATAATACCATGATAACACCATCATAGATCCATAAGCCGCCAGTGTTGCTATAGCTGATCCAAGGTAACTGTATTTTGGTATCAAAATGAAGTTTAATATCAATGTAATTATAGCTCCTACAACAGAAATATAAGCTCCAAACTTAGTTCTATCTGTAATTTTATACCATACAGAGAGGTTATGATATATCCCAAGACAGAGATTGGCTAATAAAATTATCGGCACTACAATCATTGCTTCCCAAAAGGTGGCATCGGGTACAATAAGTTTTTTGAGAACATCAGAAAAAACTATCACACTTAATAAAATCAAAGATCCAAAAATTGAAAAATATAATGTTATCTGTGCATACGTTTCTTTAGCATTTTTTGACTTAGCATAATTAAAAAAGAAAGGCTCAATTCCTAATCTAAATGCTGTGCTAAAAAGAGTCATAAAAACCCCTATTTTATAACATGCAGCATAAACCCCAACTTCACTATTAGCAATATTTTCTGGAAGTAAATACTTAAGAAGTAATTTATCAAAAGCTTCATTAATTGAAAAAGCAATTCCGGCAATTAAAACAGGAAAGGCATATTTAACCATAGATTTCCATATTACCTTATCAAACCTAAATCGAATTTTTCTGTATACAGGTAATACTATTATGAAAGTAATTATGCTGGCAATTAAATTTGCTATAAAAACATAAGAAACCAAGTCATCTTTATGATAGATTGCATCCCAAAAAGAATGTTTGTTTGTTGCAATTTTGGGCAGTAGTAAAAAGAAAAACAGGTTAAATCCTAAATTAATCAGTACATTAAATATTTTAATTATTGCATAACGTACTGGACGTTCATTAACCCTAAACCACGCAAATGGTATAACTACAAAAGCATCAAGAACTAATATTAACACTCCAAACAAAATATAATGAACATCAAACTCAAGAAAATCGGCTAGATTTTGTCTAAACAATAATCCCAATACTAAAAAAAATATAGTTGAAATTGTAAGAGATGTTAAGGCAGTTGATTGAACTGCTTTCTTATTATTATCTTCTTTATTGATAAATCTAAAAAAAGCAGTTTCCATTCCGTAAGAGAATATTACATTCCCTGTAATCAAAAGAGTCATTACAGTAGTATAAACTCCAAAGTTATCTTTTCCCAGAACAGCAACATAGAGAGGAACTAATATTATACCAAGTATTCTAGGCAATACTGTTGCCAGCCCATAGATAAAAGTTTGTTTAAAGAGTTTTTGAAATATGCTCAATTGGTGGTCTGCTTATAGCTGTAAAAATACAATTTTTTGCCTTAGGTATTGCCGTTTTTCTTACCAACAAGCTAGCTCTTAATCCCTAAAATATCATCGATAGTATTTACAGTGACAGAATGATAGTTTGGTCGAGCTTTCTCATAAATAAGTAGTGCTTCTTTTGTTTTATTGTTTCGTTGATATGCTTTAAAAATAGTAGAAACATACCAGCGACGCCCTACTGTAATAAGAAAATCTTCAATTTTTTTATCTACATCATTACCATGGTAATCATGATTTATGGATTGTTCATACCAAACCATTGCAATATAAGAATTGGTAGCATTCGTTAGATCAAAAGCCTTATCAAACATGGCTACATGTTTTTTGTTTATATCTTCTGGAAAATTACGAACAAAATATACCCATTCCTGAGTTGTCCAGTTTTCGGTAATTTTTACATCTACCTTATTATTTGTGATAAATTGTGTTAACGCTTCTAAGACCTTATCAAATTTGTCTGATTTTGCAACTGCTTCATTATCCGGAACACCTGCTTTGTAGATCCATTCATCAGCATTAAACTTAATATTCTCTTTACTCAATAAATTTTCATTCAAAAAAACAATAAATTTCTCTGTACTTACGGTAGAGAAGGCATGCGTTTGAAAGTAATTGTTAAGGAATGTATCAAATTTTTCTCGGCCTACTGTTTCTTCTAATGTTCTTAAAAACAAGTATCCTTTCTCATAGGCAATACTATTCATACCATCATCAGGATTACGCCCTTTTAAGTTCAGTTTTAATTTAGTCTCCTCTGGTGTTGCTTTAAAACCCTCTATTTCATCATCCAAACTTTGTCTGCTAATTAATGCTAACATATTTGCTCTGTCTACTCCATACAGTTCTTCCATGATACGGGTTTCAAAATAAACTGTAAATCCTTCATTAAGCCAAAAATCATCCCAAGTTGAATTCGTAACCAAATTCCCTGACCACGAATGTGCCAATTCATGCGCTATAACAGATGTTAAACTTTTATCTCCTGCTATTAGTGTAGGGGTAGCAAAAGTCAAACGTGGGTTTTCCATTCCTCCAAAAGGAAAACTTGGCGGTAATACAATCACATCAAATTGCTCCCAGGCATATTTTCCATATAACTTTTCGGCCGCAACGACCATTTTTTCCATATCCGAAAACTCATTGTGAACGGCATCTACCATAGATTTCTCTGCATAGACTCCTGTTCTGCCACTAATCGCCTTATACTCAATATCCCCAACTGCTAATGCAATGAGATACGGAGATATAGGCTGTTTCATTCTAAATCGATACGTTCCGTTTTCTGTTTTTTCTTTTGGGTTTTCTGCACTCATTACTGCCATCAGGTCTGATGGAACACGTACTGTAGCATTATACGTTATTCTTATCTGTGGACTATCCTGTATAGGAATCCAGGTTCTGGTTAATATTGCTTGTCCCTGTGTAAATAAGAAAGGATGTGTTTTATCTGCGGTTTGTTGTGGACTTAACCATTGTAATGCTTCAGTTTTGTTGGTTGTTTTATATTGAACTGTTATTGTTTTTGTGGTGTTTTGAATATCAATTTTTAATGGTTGCCCCATGTATTCATCAAAATTTCCTAATACAAACCTGGTATCAACCCCATCTGCCTTTACATTTTCAATTTCTAAAAATTTAACATCCAAAATTATTTCTGAAGCGTTGTTGTTTTCTATTTGATATGTAGCACTCCCCTTAATAATTTCGTTTTCAAAATCAACATCTATATCTAAATCTAAATGTTTTATTGCTGCTTTATTTGGCTGCGCAAAAGAATGTGGCTCTTCTTCATACTTAGGCAAAGAAGCTTCCTTTTTTAATGCTGTTTTTTCTTTTTTAGTATCAGCACAACTCGCTAACAATACTATTGTACATACTAATAAAGTAATTACTTTTTTCATTTCCTATTTATAAATTTATAGTGTTGGTTATTCTCTTTTATTCAAAAAATGGTGTTTCCAGTTATGTATTATTTCCTTAAATGCACAATATACGACTAGTTTTTTTGTAATTTCTGATAGGATTAAAACAGGTCTACCAGGCAAAAAACACTACAAGAATTCAACTTATTCTTCTTTTTCGGGTACATTATTTAATTTAAAATACCTTTTTTTACCCTTTTTGGTATACGCAACAATGCACTCATTATTTTTAAGTTCAAAAGGAGGTTTTTTTTCAACTGCCAGTAACTGATTCTTAAACTCATCTCTGGGATCATCACTCATAATCAAATCTTGTTTTCGAGAAGGATAAGTATGACGTCCCACGTATACAAGTTCACTTGTTTTATGCTCCAGCTCTATCTTTTTACCTTTAAAATATGCATACTCTAATTGTATGTCTGATGTTGAATTAACTTCTATATACAGCATAAAACCAGAGCTGCCACCTTCAGCCCCAGCTACCTGGTTTTGAAAATATACATCTTTTAGCTCTATCGGAGTTTTGATATCTATTTGCTGACTGCTGGCACATTGTATGTGTGTAATCAGTATTAATAAAATACCAATTGTTGTACTTATTGTTCTCAAATTTATCATTTTTGATATTTTAAAGTATTGAAAAACAAAATTGATACCAAAATTATAGTTCTGGTA
>CAKMZM010000140.1 GCA_929200365.1 uncultured Flavobacteriaceae bacterium
TTTATAACCCTTAGTGTATTTGTTACATGCTTTATAATAGCTCTATGGCCTGACTAATATCTTTAATAATATCATCAATATGTTCTAGTCCCACAGAACAACGCACCATTCCATCTGTAATTCCAACAACAAGCTTATCCTCATCTGCCAGTTTACTATGTGTTGTTGAAGCAGGATGCGTTATTATGGTTCTGGTATCGCCAAGATTAGCAGATAGGGAACACATTTGTAAACTATTAAAAAAAGTTTTACCACCTTGTACCCCTCCTTTTACTTCAAAAGCAACAATATTACCTCCCATTTTCATTTGCTTTTTGGCAACTTCATATTGTGGGTGAGATTTCAAGAATGGGTATTTCACCCAGTTTATTTTAGGATGTGATTCTAAAAATTCTGCTAGTTTTAGTGCATTCTCACAATGGCGATCTAACCGAACTGCTAAAGTCTCTAAACTTTTAGATAGTATCCATGCATTAAAAGGCGATAGTGATGGTCCAGTATTGCGCGAAAAGAGGTAAATTTCTCTTATTAGTTCTTTTTTGCCAACAGTTACTCCTCCTAAAACTCTTCCTTGACCATCAATTAACTTAGTTGCAGAATGAATTACTAAATCTGCGCCAAACTTAATTGGAGTTTGCAAATAGGGTGTTGCAAAACAGTTATCAATAACCAAAAGCAAATTGTGTTTTTTTGCTATCGCTCCTAACAATTCTAAATCTAATACGTCTACCCCTGGATTTGTTGGGGATTCGGCATATATAATTTTTGTGTTGGATTGGATTAAGCTTTCTACTTTATCTACCTCATCTACTCTAAAATAACTGGTTTCGATATTCCATTTTGGAAAATATTTGGTGAATAAAGTGTGTGTAGAGCCAAACACAGATCGAGCTGAAACAATATGATCACCTGCATCTAATAATGCCGCAAATGTAGAAAACACTGCTGCCATCCCTGTTGCAAATGCATATCCATCTTCTGCACCTTCTAATTTGCAAATTTTATTAACAAATTCTGTTGTGTTTGGATTACTAAAACGACTATATAGATTTCGTTCTTTCTCCTCTGCAAAAGCAGCTCTCATTTCTTCGGCATCTTCAAAAACAAAACCCGAGGTTAAATACATTGGTGTAGAATGCTCTAAAAACTGTGTTTTATCAGTTTGCGTTCTTACTGCTTGTGTTTCAAAATTTAAACTTTTAAGACTCATACTTCTTTATTATTTACTACTACCTTGTATTCTATTGTAGCTGTGGGTTCTACTGTTTTGGATACTGAACAATATTTCTCAAATGATAATTGTGCTGCTCTCTGTGCTTTTTCTGGGGCAATCTCTCCTTCGAGGTAAATGGTAATCGTAATATTCTTGAAAGGGGTTGCGTCATCAATTTTAACACGGTTTCCCTCTACTTCTGCTCTATAATCTGTAATTTCTTGTCGTTGTTTCTTTAAGATAGAAATCACATCAATTGCACTACAACCTGCTACTCCCATCAGCACATATTCCATCGGGCTTGGTGCCAAATCATGTCCTCCTACTTGGGCTTTACTATCAATATATGTTACATGTCCTCTTTCGTTTTTTAATTCGAAATGATAATCATTGTCTATTCTTTTGAGTTGTATTTTCATCATTTTATCATTTTGGGCGTTCCTCTGATCGATCAGAATCAGGCTTTCTGCTATATTTTTTTATAATCTAGTCAAAAATTCCTTCAATTTTTCTATTCAGGAATGACAAGGTTATAAAAGGATGTCGCTTCAATCCCTAACGCGATTATAATTTTATCCTTTTTCTGCTAATCGTAATACATCTCCAAATACTCCTCTTGCTGTTACTGCTGCTCCAGCACCAGCTCCCTGAATTACGATAGGTTGGTCTCCATACGATTCTGTATAAATCTCGAATATAGAGTCGGAACCTTTTACTTGTCCTAACGCACTACTTTGAGGTACAGAAACTAATTTTACATCCAGATTTCCTTTTTCCTGAGATAAATCGCCCCAAAGATCACCAATATAGCGCAACACATGATCAGGTTTTTGCTGTTCTTTAATTTTTTCATAAACGATATCTAGTTCTTTTAGTCTTCCTAAAAATTCTTTTGCTTCTCCAGCTCTTAGTTCTTCTGGGATTAGATTATGAATATTAATATCTTCAAATTCGTTACTTAAATCCAATTCTCTTGCAAGAATTAATAATTTTCGACCCACATCATTACCACAGAGATCTTCTCTCGGATCAGGCTCGGTAAACCCTTTATCAATTGCCTCCTGCAACACCTCACTAAAAGGTCGTTCTTCTATAGAAAAAGTATTGAACAAATAGCTTAGTGATCCAGAGAAAACCCCTTTGATTCTGGTTATATTTTCTCCCGACAAATGTAATAACTTAATAGTATCAATCAATGGTAATCCAGCACCCACATTAGTTTCATACAAATATTGCTTTTGATTTTCTTCTAATTTAACTCTTAACTTCTTATAAAAATCAAAACTTAATGTATTGGCTACTTTATTAGAGGAAACTAAATCAAACCCATGTTCTACCAAATTTATATAGTTTTCTGTAAATTTTTGAGTAGCTGTATTATCAATAGCTATCAGGTTTTCTAAATGATGATCATCTGCAAATTGAATCACATCTTCAACTGTATATGAAGTTCCTTTTTCATCGATAGCACTTTTCCAGTTTTGCGCTACCCCGTTTTTATCTAAGAGTACTTTTCTAGAATTTGCTACTGCAAAAATATTGAGGTTGATCTTTTTACGTTTTTCGATCTGCTCTGAAGATTTTAAGATCTGATCTATCAAAGTACCCCCTACTAGTCCATGACCAAATATGGCTATATTGATTTTTTTTGAAATTTCAAAAATCTCGCCATGAATCACATTTAGCGCACGATGCAATTGTTCTTTCCGTACTACTAAACTCACATTTTTTCCTGTAACCGTATTATTAAACAATAATGGGATTACCTGATTTTTAATCAGTGCATTATATGGCTTATGAAATGTACTTAAATCTTGACCGATAATAGAAACTACAGATACATCTTTTTCTATTGAAATACCACTAACATCTCGTTTATAAAAATCTGACTCAAATTCTTGCTCTAATACAGATTTTGCTTCTTTTGCTCTATCTGCTTCTACTACAATCCCGATTCCACGTTCTGAGGAACCTTGGGAAATAATACTAACACTAATCTGTTTATGAGCCAATGTTGTAAATATTCTTGCATCTACTCCTACTTTACCCAAGAGTCCTCTTCCTTCAAGATTTATTAATGCTACATTCTCTAAAACTGAAAGAGATTTAATCCCTTTTTCACTTTCTTCATCAGTAATTAGTGTTCCTTCTTTTTTATGATCAAAGGTATTTAATATCCTTAACGGGATATTCTTTTCTAGTAATGGAATAATTGTTTTTGCATGCAAGATATTTGCTCCAAAATAGGCCAATTCATTAGCTTCTGTAAAGGAAAGTTTTTCTATTTTTATAGCATTCGGTACCAAGTCTGGATTTGCAGTATAAATCCCATTTACATGAGTAAAACTTTGTAATTCTTCTGCTTCGAGATAATTTGCTAATAATGATGCTGTATAATTACTACCATTTCTTCCTAAAGTAGTGGTTTCATTTTTGGTATTAGATGCTATAAAACCTGTAACGATATTTACCGTAGTTCCTTTATATTTCTTGAAATGATTAATTACGTTTTCTTTGGATAACTTATCTAGAGGCTGGGCATCTCCAAACTTGGCATCTGTTATGATAAGTGTTCTACTATCGGTAAAATTAGCATCAATATTTTTCTCTTTAAGGATTTGCGTTACCAATTTGGCCGAAATAACTTCTCCTTGCGACAATACTTGATCTTTTATTCTCTTACTATAATCTCCTAAAAGGGAAACTCCTTCAAAAAGTTTGTCTAATGTCCCGAATTCTTGGGTAAAATCAACATTATCAAAATCAGCTATTTGGTATTTTTTTAATTCTTCTAGCTGCGACTGATATTTTTTGTTGTTGACCGCTTTTTCTAGAATTTCCTCAAGTTCATTTGTCGTATTACCACGAGCAGAAAGAACAACAGTTATTTTTTCACCATTTTTTACCTTGTCTTCAATTATATCTATCACTGCATGAATTCCTTTTCCGTTAGCTAGTGATTTTCCTCCAAATTTTAAAACTTTCATTTTTTATTTTTCTTTAAAATATATCTTTCAATAGTGCATTTAATTGTTCAAATTCTATTAAAAAAGCATCATGCCCATGAACCGAATTAATAATTCTATGGGTAACATTTTGTTTTATTTGTTTCAGTTTTCCGAATGTAATTTTATCTTCTGCTGCTGTAAAAAACACATCAGAGTCTACACTGATGATATGAATATTGGATTGGATTGATGCAGCTACATCTATAAAATTGCCTCTTTCTGCTGTAATATCAATATTTGCCAAAATATAATTTAATTGCTTATAGGCATAAAGTTTAAATCTTTTGCTTAATTTTTCACCATGGTGCAATAACCAACTTTCGATATTATACATATCTTTCTCTTGATTATAAGTACGGTTAAATTTTTGCTTAAACGATTCTGGTGTTCTATAAATTAACATGGCATGTAATCTTGCATCATGAACTGGATTCCTAGAGTTTAATAAGATTTGCTCTTGCACCAAACAATTGGCTTTTAACCAATCGGTAGATTTCCAATCACTTGCTATAGGAATTAAATGTTTAATCAAATCAGGATTAAGAACTGCTAACTCCCATGCGATTCCCCCACCAATAGATCCACCAATTACAGCATGTAATTTGTTGATTTTCAGAAGTTTCAATCCTTTCGAAAAAATAGCTGCAATATCTCTTGCATTAAATATTTTATACTCTTCAATTAAGTTTTCTTCTTTTCCATCATATCCATTTCCAGGGATATTAAAAGACAGAACGGTGTATCTATTGGTATCAATGCATTTATCTTTCCCTATCAATCCGTTCCACCAACCATGCTTTCCACATACAGCAGAATTGCCTGTAAGACCATGGTTAACTAAAACAATTGGTGCCGTATAGAGGGGTTTCCCAAATATTTCATATGTGAGATGAATCTGATTGATAGATTTTCCCTTTATCGTAGTGTAGTTTAAGATGTCTAATTCTTGAAGCATTATTTATAATTTCTTTGAGGTTATTTTGGTAACTCTCTTATTATAAATCCTTTTATAAAGGATACCAATTTTTGTTTTTTTTAAATTTTAGGTTTTACTTTATTAAAAGTTTCTTTTAAATCTTCTTTTAAATCCTCAATATCTTCGAGTCCAACTGATAAGCGTATCAAATCCTGAGTTACTCCAGTAGATTCTTGCTGTGCAGAATCTAGTTGTTGGTGCGTGGTACTAGCAGGATGTATGATTAAAGATTTAGAATCTCCAATATTTGCCAGTAAAGAGAAAATTTTTGTTTCATCTGCTACTGTTTTAGCCGAGTCAAAACCACCTTTTACTCCAAAAGTGATAATCCCGCTTTGCCCTTTTGGTAAATATTCTTGAGCTAATTCATAGTATGTATCATTTTTAAGCCCTGGATACTTTACCCAACTTACCTCTTCTTGCTCTTCTAACCATTTAGCAAGCTGTAATGCATTTTCACTATGTTTTTTTATTCTGATTTCTAAGGTTTCTAAACCTTGTAAAATCTGAAACGCATTAAATGGGCTTAATGCGGCCCCATGATCTCGCAATCCTTCTATTCTTGCTTTTGCTATAAATGCTGCTGGTCCTAATGCATCGTGATATACTAATCCGTGATACCCAGGTGAAGGCGTTGTAAATTCAGGAAAATTACCACTAGACCAATCAAAAGTTCCTGCATCAATAATCGCTCCTCCAAGAGATGTTCCATTACCGCTAATATATTTTGTAAGTGAGTGAATTACGATATTAGCCCCATACTCAATAGGGTTAAGTAATGCTGGTGTAGCTACTGTATTATCGACTATTAGAGGTACTTTATGGGTTTTGGCTTCAGACGAAATTGCTTTTAAGTCTAATACATCTAGTTTTGGGTTTCCTAATGATTCTACAAAAAACACACGAGTATTCTCTTGTACAGCATCTTTAAAATTATTTGGATTTGAAGGATCTACAAAAGTTGTTGTAATCCCAAATCTAGGTAATGTAACATTTAATAAATTGTATGTTCCACCATATAGACTACTTGATGCAACTATATGATCACCTGTTTTTAATAAAGTTAATAAGGTTGTATTGATTGCTGCTGTACCCGATGATGTTACTACTGCTGCAATACCTCCTTCTAATGCTGCGAGACGTTGTTCCAGAATATCATTTGTTGGATTATTTAATCTAGTATAAATAAATCCTGTTTCAGATAAATTAAATAGATTGGCAGCATGATCAGTATTATTAAAAACATAGGATGTTGTTTGATAAATAGGCACTGCTCTAGTTCCGCCATTGGCAGATACATCATGACCTGCGTGTAAAGCTTCTGTTGCAAATTTTTGAGTACTCATAATTTTCTACTTTTAATTTTTAAAACAAAATTCAAATACATCACAAACACTAGATTTTGATAGTGTAAGTAAATAGAAAATTAAAAAGAAAGAAAAACGATAATTACAAAAATTGAAAGTATATCGAGTTATCTTCTTCGCTTTAGCGAATAGAATTTAGCACCTACTTTACAAATAAAGGGTTGCTAAGGTTTCACAGGGTCTATTCCCTCCACCTTTCTTAATAACTTACTAATATGTATAAGAAACTTAGAGGACAAATCTAGTAATTATTTTTAAATCACATCGTTTTTCTTTCAAAAATTATTTTGAAGAGGTTTTAACTTTTTTCAATTTGCTATAAAAATGCTCTCTTCTTCCAGAATCAAAAAAGTTAAAATCACTTTTTCATTGAAATTAACCTATCAAAAATAATCTTCATTAAAGAAAATTAATGATGTCATAAAATACTTTTAAATGTTATCATTTTTTTTACCTTTGTAAAAATATTTTTTTGGGAAAGATTTGACTGATTGCAACCCTAATACTGAAATCATTTTATACAGTATAAAAATGCTAAAGCAGTTCGATTTAGATATTCTATCGAAAGCTTCACATTGTAATTACATCTATATTTCTCCCATAAAACAACAATTATAAAGAATGGCATATTTATTTACCTCAGAAAGTGTATCTGAAGGACACCCAGATAAAGTAGCAGATCAGATAAGTGATGCATTATTAGATAATTTTTTAGCTTTTGATACTGACTCTAAAGTAGCCTGCGAAACGCTTGTAACTACTGGTCAGGTAGTACTTGCAGGAGAGGTGAAATCCAAAACATATCTCGATGTACAACATATAGCACGGGATGTTATTAATACAATTGGATATACTAAAGGCGCATATCAATTTAGTGGTGACTCTTGTGGAGTAATTTCTCTTATTCATGAGCAATCGCAAGATATAAATCAAGGTGTTGATCGTGAAAACAAAGAGGAACAGGGTGCTGGTGATCAAGGAATGATGTTTGGATATGCTACCAAAGAAACAGCTAATTATATGCCTTTGGCTCTTGACATTTCGCATAAAATATTAATTGAATTAGCTAAACTAAGGCGTGAAGGCAAAGAAATCCCTTATTTGCGTCCTGATTCTAAAAGTCAGGTAACTATAGAGTATAGTGATGACAACATACCTCAACGCATTGTTGCGATTGTAGTTTCTACACAGCATGATGATTTTGATAGCAATGATGATGTAATGCTAAGTAGAATAAAAAATGATATCATTTCTATTTTAATGCCTAGAGTAATTGCTCAATTACCTGATTATGTTCAACAACTATTTAATGATCAGATTACATATCACATTAATCCAACTGGAAAATTTGTGATTGGAGGTCCTCATGGAGATACTGGTCTTACTGGGAGAAAAATTATAGTCGACACCTATGGTGGTAAAGGAGCTCATGGCGGAGGTGCTTTTTCGGGTAAAGATCCAAGTAAAGTAGATCGATCTGCGGCCTATGCTTCTAGACATATTGCCAAAAATCTTGTAGCTGCTGGGGTTGCTAATGAAGTATTAGTGCAAGTATCTTATGCAATAGGTGTGGTTGAACCTACATCAATTTTTGTAGACACTTATGGTAGTAGCTCTCTTGGATTAACAGATGGTGAAATTGCAGACATAGTAGGTGAAATCTTTGATATGCGTCCAGCTGCTATCGAAAAACGCCTTAAATTACGTAATCCTATTTACCAGGAAACAGCTGCTTATGGACATATGGGTAAAGAGCCTCAAACTATTACTAAGATTTTTGAAAGCCCATATTCTGGTAAAATCGAAAAGGAAGTAGAGCTATTTACTTGGGAGAAACTTGATTACGTAGAAGCAGTTCAAAAAGCATTTAAAATATAACGTTTATCTGATTTTATAGTTATTCATCGAAAAATTAGGTAGGTCTTTGGAAAAACGAAGTTTTTTTGTATTATGAAGTCAAGTATTATCATTACATTTATCCCGTTAACATAATTATGATACATAACATATCTTGTTTATAGGAAAGCAGCTCTGATATGTTTTCAAAATTTCAGTATATCACTATTAATTAACATATTAAATTATAGGGAAATGAAATCAAAACTTGCACTAAACATCACTTTTTTATTACTATGTGGCATTTCCTTTGGTCAAGGCTTTGATAATGATCTTATTTCAGTAAAAACAATTGATAACCAAATTCAGGAAGAGCAATATAGCACTAATAAAGTTGCTATTACAGATCGTTTGGTTATACAAGCTCCTATAAAAATAAAAGATAAAAGCTTTTATAGTAAAAAAGAATGGAGAAAAATCAAAAAACAACTCAAGAAAAATCAAAGAAGAGTTTTTAATACAAAAAACAGTATCCATACTTCTAAGGTTATGGATTCTATGTATATAAATATTCCTGCTTATACTACTAAAAATAAACAATCTCGTTTATCTGGTTGGTAACTGCAATTTCAACGGAAAATGTTCTT
>CAKMZM010000141.1:0-3654 GCA_929200365.1 uncultured Flavobacteriaceae bacterium
ATGGGAGGTGCGAGGAATTGTAACGAAAAGCCCGACCCGATAGGGAAACGCCCTTAGATAACAAAGTAGGGATAATTAATGAGACATATAATACGCTATGAAAGATATTTTTAATTTCATTCGATCAGAAGAATTAGGAGAGATAAAAGCACTTTTGAGTAGTAATCCCGAGGTTATAAATTCAAAAGACTCTAGAGGTTCTACCCCGTTGCTATTAGCATCTTATTATGGTTTAGAAGATATAACTAAAGAAATTCTAAAATACTCCCCAGATATTAATATAAAAGATAATTATGGAAATACAGCACTAATGGGAGTTTGTTTTAAAGGACATTATCATATTGCAAAATTACTTATAGCATCTGGAGCAGATGTAAATCAAAAAAATGTTAATGAAGCTACTGCACTAATTTATGCTGCGACTTTTGGTCAAAAAGAAATCATTAAACTATTAGTAGAGAACGGAGCAGATATCTCTGCCAGAGATAACCGTGGATGTACAGCAGAAATGCATTTAAAAAATCAGGGTTTAGAGATTTCTGAATTATTTAGCCTTACGCAGTGAATAAGAACAAGGATATAAAAAGTATAAAATCGGTAACTATAAGATCTATTGATTTTAAAAGACAATTATTAATGTCCTCTGCTATGGTAGCTGTTTTTGAATCTTTCTTAAAAGAAAGTATCGTAAATGAGGTAGTAGTGATAAATACTAATATAGGAATGGAGGTGTATTATTTTTCTAATAATGACTATAGTACATTGATTAGAGAAAGTATCTTATTATATACACTTACCCAAATAGATCATAAAAGACTTAAATTTAAAAATAATCAAAATAGGGAAGAAGTCTATCAAAGTTTTTGTCAGGCATTAATTACATTTTCTCAATACCCTCTAATCTTTTTAGCATATACCAAAAAGTTTATTCACTTTAAAGAAAAAAACAAATCAAGTAGATTTGTGATTCCTATTTTAAACAGTTTTTTTGAAGAAGTACTAAAGGTGCTTATGAAGGCAGGTAAAATACCGTATTATAAAAAAATAAAAAGTGTAGAACATAAATCTAATCTTGATAAAAATAGTATAGAAAATTTAATTTCTGAGATTTTATTAAAAAAGCATTTAAATTAGTTCATTATGAGGGTATTTAAACACCTTATATCATTTTTATTTTAAAATTATTCAAATAAAATACAGTTATTTTTTATTTAGGTGAAAAAGAAAAAAAGCTTGTGCTCGGCTCGATTGAATGTCAAGTACAGCCTTTTTCGCGTCAAAAAATGTACAATATTGAGATAATATTTAAGCATTGAGGTCACAAATAGGGGAAAAACCCCCTGCTCACTGTTAACATTTGTAGTATTTAACTTTCTTTTTTTAGCCAAATAATGTTAAAGTTTTAATGAAAAAACGTATTCATCGCCGAAATACATAGCTTTTTAAGGGTTACGTACACATATTACGTTTTTCCCATATTTAAATATTAAAAATCTATATTACCTTTATAATGAATAGATTACGTAAAATTCAACCAACTTGATATTAAAAGTAAATACGTCAATATGTTAAATGTTCTTCTGTATTGCCCCACAAGAATATTTAACAAAGTATAAAAGATTGAAGATCTAAAGAAAGCCCCTTTCTTTTAAAATACCAACTTCAATTATTCTGGAAATATAAAAAATCTTAAAACAATGAAGAAAACTACTAAACCTACTTATATTATATTTACTAGTATACAACGAATTAAGAATTGCTCACTATATTATTCATATAAAATGAATAAAAATGGAGTTACAGGTTCAATTAAAATAATATATCAACAATTACTTTTTATAATATCAATCCCTCTTTTATTATCGTGTGGTTATAGTGATGATTTTGATAATGAAGAGATTGATAGAAATTTTAGTGCCCCAGATAAGATTATAAAAGTTAATATTATTTATGTAGAATCCTTAGAGACTTTAGGTAAATCATCCTATACTCTTGATGAAGTAGAATTTATAAATTATTTGAATGAAGGATATTTTCATAGATTTGGAATAGGATTAGAATTAAGTGAGTCTAAAAGCTTAATTAATGAAGAACTCTATGATCTTAGAGACAATACAGGTTCAGAACCAAGTACATTTTTGATGCAGTCTCGAAAATCTTATGATAAAAGTAAAGTAAATATATACATTGTTAAAAGATCTAATATATTTGGTATTGCAGGAATTGGGAGAGATCAAAGAGTATTGATAACAGATGAAAACCTATTTACTTCAACTGCACCACATGAAATAGGTCATGCTTTAGGTTTGTTTCATAGTCATGAACCAGAAAATATTATGAATACTGTAGGCAAGAATTTGAGACATCATTTTAATGAAAATCAAGAAATGAAAATCAAGAAACGAATCGATGAAATTAATTTGAAAAATTAAACTCAATTAATTCATAGTTTAATTAAGATGAATATGTTACCAATATCAAATTGTATATAGTAAAAAGTTTAAACCACTTTCTCATAAAAAAACAAAATTTTAAAGACAAAAAACAATAATGTACAATTCAATACATTAGCAGTACAATTCAATTCATTTAGTTTTTTATATAGAACATAGTGTTCCACCTTTGCATTAATAAAATCAATTAATTAATCAAAAAACGAACAATTATGAATCTAATATCAAGAACTATTGCCGTAAACTTGTTTAAGGTAATATTGTTAATTGCTTCTCTACTCTATATATCAACTATTACTGCTCAATCCTATGCCGTAAATTATAATAAAGGCAAAACCAATATTAAGGTTCAAAATGGAATGTTTGATAATTTCTCGATAAATTATGAAGGAGAGATCACAGTATCAAATGATGATAAAGATATAATTGCTATTTCTGATGGTGGTTACCTAGAAATAAAAAAATCTGCTTTTGGTAGCAAACGCCGGATTGTAATCGAATCCGAGGGTAATGGAAAACTTAATAAAAAGTATTTTGTAGGCTCTTCTAAAAAAGATTTTAATTCTGAAGGTAAGAAATGGCTTAGTGAGATTTTGCCAGAAATTGTGAAAACAACAACTTTAGGAGCAAAAGGTAGAGTAGATCGACTTTATAATCAGGGCGGTGCCAATATGGTATTTAATGAAATTAGATCTTTTGAAAGCGATCATGTAAAATCTGCCTATTTAAAATTAATATTAGAAAAAAAACTATCTCCTATAGAGATGGAGTCATTATTAAGATTAGCGGGAGAAGAAATAAAATCAGATCATTACCTAGCCAAATTGTTAAGATACAAACAGCAAAACTTTTTTGCTTCAAACGCTTTAATATCTGCATATATAGAAGCAACAAAAAGTATTGGATCAGATCATTATGTTACTGTAGTATTAAATACTGCTATTGAAGATGGTAATCTTTCTGATGATCAAATTGGTAGATTATTTAAGATAACAACAGGAATTGACTCTGATCATTATATGTCTCAAGTACTTATCAATGTAATGAAGAAACGAGAGTTAAATGTTACTAATCTTAATCTTTTAATCGAAAACTCTAAGCAAATTGGGTCAGATCATTACAAAGCACAGGTGTTAAATAAAGCGTTAGAGCTTCCAGGGCTTTCTAAAGGTAATTACAATTCTTTTTTGAGCACATTAGA
>CAKMZM010000141.1:3754-5186 GCA_929200365.1 uncultured Flavobacteriaceae bacterium
CAATGCAACATCTCAAGTAAATTCGGATCATTATTTGTCAGAAATTTTAATAGCTTTTGCTCCTTTGGTTAATAAATCCGGAGATAATGTAAAAGAAGCGTATCGTAATGCTTGTAAAAATATTTCGTCAGAAACCTATTTCGAAAGAGCTCTTCGCGCACTAAAATAACAATACATATTTCATCCTGCCATTAGTCTTTTATATCTCTGTATTATTGACTATTTTGGTAGGATGAAGTCTAGTATAGATCATTATATATACCAACCATCATCAATCGTGAAAAAATATTTCACTATCATTTTAGTAGGATTTGTTCTAGGATTGCTTACGTATAGCTTTTTGGGTTTTGCCCAAGAAGAAGATCATACAAAACTATTATCGTTATCAGGACTTTTGGGAATTATTATTGCCTATACCAATACGATTTTCAATGAAATATTTAACAGGTTTATTTCCTGGAAAAAATATACGGGACTTCGTCTTTTAACAGGAGTATTATCCAATACGATCATTTCTTTTCTATTCATAAGTCTTGTTTTATATGGATATGCTTTTATAAAAGAAGCACAAGTTTCTTTTATTGAAGATTATAGTGAAATATTACTAAAATTGATTATCCTGATATTTTTTGCTTCTCTGGTCTATACTGTTATCTATTTTGCAATACACTCTTATTATCAATATGCAAAAGGTCAAATAGTAGCATTACAATTAGAACGAAAACAAACCGAATTACAATTAACAGCTTTAAAATCACAATTAAGCCCCCACTTTTTGTTCAATAGTGTAAACACAATATCTTCTTTGTTGTATAGTGATGTAAAAAAAGCAGAATTATTTATTCGAGAACTAGCCAAATCCTACCAGTATATTTTAAACAAATACGAAAACAAATGGTTAACTGTCGAAGAAGAGTTGCAATTTGTAAATTCTTACCATTTCTTATTGCGTACACGATTTAATGATCGAATTAATTTAGAAATTACATTGCCAGATTGGGTGTTAAAAAGTAAAATACCACCACTAGCACTTCAAATGTTGATAGAGAATGCTGTAAAACATAATCAAATGACTTCTTCTGAAGTGTTAAAAATAGTTATCACCTGCGATGATCATAATATTAACGTGTCAAATAATAAGACCATAAAACCTAAAGGAGTAGATTCTTTTAAAATAGGATTAGGCAATATTAGATTAAGGTATGATCTCATTTTTAATAAAACTATCGAGGTAATAGATGATGAACAGTTTACTGTAAAACTTCCTGTTATTTTATAAAGTAAGTTTACCTAAAAACGTTAATGTGAATTCAAATATCAAATAAATACTAAAGTGCAAACAAGTGAATAAGTTATTTATACATCATCCGATATTTAGAATCATTAGCCCACTTTGTAGTGGTGCTCTGGTGTATCTGCTTATTTTACTGGT
>CAKMZM010000141.1:5286-8958 GCA_929200365.1 uncultured Flavobacteriaceae bacterium
GTGATTACAATAATATACCTTTCATTATACCTAAGTCATCAGTTTTTACATAAAATAAATACAGAAATAATGACAAAAGAACTATCTCTGAAAGAAGGGGTAGAACAGGATTTCATTCAATTTAAAAAAGGAATAAACCCTACATTAATGTTTGAAACTTTAGAGTCATTAATACTGGTCATGAAAAAAGATACTGATAAAGCCGAATTTTTGGTAGATCATTTTTCGGCAGTATATCGATACATTCTTTCCAGAACAATAAAAGAGTTAGTATCTATTAATGAAGAACTTGATGCCTTGGATCAATTATTACTTTTATTTGAATATTTACCATACAGAAAAACGAAATTTATTAAAGAAGAATCAATACATACGTTAGTAGTTCCTGGTAGTCTTTTATCCTGTGCAGAACAGATTATAAGAAGTACAATTGTTTCAAGAGAAACAGAACTTGTTGTGACAATGACTCAGGATTCTAAGTATGTGTTGTTAAAATATCCACATCAGGAAAAGATTAGTTATACTATGGATTGCAATAGTATCAAAGACATTCTGGATATGTATCGATTCTATACAGATATACCAATTACTGTTACCAAAGATGATATTTATACTATAATTTACATACCAAAACTTACTATTGATGAAAGTAGCAATAATTGAAGACGAACCTTTAGCCGCAGAAAAATTAGAACGTTACTTGTTGAAATATAATTCTGATATTCAGGTAATAAGTAAATTGGTTTCAATAGAAGAAGCGGTACTTTGGATAGATTCACATCAAGAAGAAATAGATCTCTTTTTTATGGATGTTCAGCTTATAGATGGACTTAGTTTTGAGATTTTTAATAAAGTTAACGTGAGTAAACCTGTAATCTTTATTACGGCCTTTGATGAGTTTGCGATTGATGCTTTCAAGGTAAATAGTATAGACTATCTTCTAAAACCAATATTGTTTACAGATCTTTCAAAAGCATTAAAAAAATTGGAAACATTACGATCACAGTTTTTGGGAGAGATTAATGTTAGTCATGCGGTTAAGAATATGACTAATACTGTGTATAAGAATAGATTCTTGGTTCGCTTGGGAAATCATATTCACTCAGTTAAGAGCGAGGATATTTCCTTTTTCTTTGCAGAAGGACGAGATGCTTACCTTGTTGCAGAAAACCGAAAAAAATACATGATAGAATATAAATTAGAAACTCTCGAAGAATTACTAGAACCCAAAAGTTTTTTTAGAGTAAACAGAACTTTTATTGTCAACATTAATGCTATCGAAGATGTATTGGTATATTCTAACAGGCGTTTAAAACTTACGCTAAACCAGAATATAGATAAAGAAATTATTGTTAGCCGTGAGAAAGTTGCAGATTTTAAACAGTGGTTTGAGGGAAATTAATGCAAATATAAAACTTCCTCAAAAATGAATCTAAACCATTATTAAGGAAGTAATCTAATATTTTGAATTTTTAAGATAAAAGGGGATCAAAACTCTGCATTAAGAGGTGTTCTTGGATAAGGGATTACATCACGAATATTACCCATTCCAGTTACAAAAAGAACAAGACGCTCAAACCCAAGTCCAAAACCACTATGTGTACACGTACCAAAACGACGCGTATCTAAATACCACCATAATTCTTCTTCAGGAATATTAAGAGCAGCCATCTTTTCTTTAAGCACATCCAAACGCTCTTCACGTTGAGAACCACCCACTATTTCTCCAATACCAGGAAATAAAATGTCCATAGCCCTTACCGTTTTTCCATCTTCATTAAGTCGCATATAGAACGATTTAATATCTGCCGGATAATCAAATAAAATTACTGGACATTTAAAATGTTTCTCAACAAGAAACCTTTCATGTTCACTTTGTAAGTCAGCACCCCATCCATCAATAGGAAATTTAAATTTCTTCTTTTTATTGGGCTTAGAATTTTTAAGAATATCAATAGCTTCGGTATAGCTTACTCGTTTAAAATTATTTTCTAAGATAAACTTTAATTTATCTCGTAATAACATTTCGGCACGTTCTGCCTGAGGTTTTTGTTTATCCTCCTGTACCAGGCGATTTTCTAAAAACTCAAGATCATCCTGGCAGTTACCCAAAATAAACTGAATTACGTATTTAATAAAGTCTTCTGCCAAATCCATATTGCCATCCAGGTCACAGAAAGCGACTTCTGGTTCTACCATCCAAAACTCTGCAAGATGTCTCGATGTATTTGAGTTTTCTGCCCTAAAAGTAGGTCCAAAGGTGTATACCTGCCCTAGCCCCATAGCATATGTTTCAGCTTCTAATTGACCAGATACCGTTAGATTAGTTTCTCCTCCAAAAAAATCCTTTTTATAATCAACCTCACCATTTTCATTTTTCGGAATGTTGTTAAGATCCATATTGGTTACTTTAAATGCTTCTCCAGCACCCTCGGCATCACTTTTTGTAATTACTGGTGTATGCACATAGTAAAAATCATTCTTTTGAAAATATTCATGTATTGCAAAAGATAATTTAGAGCGCACTCTCATGATAGCCCCAAAGGTGTTAGTACGAACTCTTAGGTGAGCTTGCTCACGTAATTTTTCTAGTGTATGTCGTTTCGGAGATAAAATAGTAAGTTTTAACGCTTCGGGATCAGCATCTCCTTCGATTTCTACATTAGATACCTGAATCTCTACACGCTGTCCTTTTCCTTGGCTTTCTATAAGAGTACCTTCTATTGAAACTGCAGCACCAACATTTATTCTGCTTTGTATAGCAGCATCGATTGTATTATCTTCTAAAACACACTGAATATTATTAATAGTTGATCCATCATTTACCGCTATAAAACGATCATTTCTAAAAGAACGAACCCAGCCCTTAATGATTACAGGCTGTAATAGTTTATCACTTTGTAGTACCTCTATTATTTTAGTATGTTTCATCTGTTTTTTTAATAGTATTTGTTTTTGGTTTTATAGCTTATTAATAGTATTTGTGAGTATAAAACCAAGGATATTTGAATTTTGAGGTAGCAAAGATAATTTTTTAATCTGATTGAAGCATAATCTTATGGATTCAAAAAAAAGTATAGTGATCAAAATATTTTGCTACTCTTTATTAGTATTTGTGTAAATACATATATTAAAAACATCAAAATCTGACGCATTTTTGAATTACGATTCTATATAAAAACTGTAAATGGACGTGTTTTTGATTGAAAAACAGTCTTTTTATTTAACTTTCTTTTTTTAAAAAAGTAAAATAATATATTTATTTTGATATTTAAATAATTGATAATCAATTATTTGTAAATTTTATAAGTAAGATTTTACCTATTTAAATAATGTTAAATTTTAAAGTGTTGGTATAAAAAGGGGATTTTCCCCCCTATTGGGTATTTCAAAATATAAATATGGGCAGTATCTTGCATTTGCAATTATGACGATTGTGTTTACGTTAAGTTTAGTTCGATAGGTTTTGGGGTAATCTATCTTACAGAAGTCCCGTTAGTTTCTAACGGGGCTTTTTATGAAAATATATCTTTTTTATATTTTATAATCATTACCTTAAATTCATTATCATACTTTTTTACCATAATTCAAATGTAATGTTGTAGCCAGTATTAATTTATTATGCTTATCCCTTTGTTTCCCTAATTTGATCTTAAACCTTTGCTATACTTG
>CAKMZM010000142.1 GCA_929200365.1 uncultured Flavobacteriaceae bacterium
GTATTCTTCTATGTTCATCACTATTTATTCTGTAGTGAAACTACGAAATTTACGTGGGCCATTTTTACCTAAATTTACTCAGTAAAGAGACACATTTTTCTTGTGGGTAAACTCAAATTAGAAACAGTATTAATTTTGAGTTGATAAAAAAAAGAGGCTGTCTTTATTGTAGATAGCCTCTAGTTTGGTGTTTTTTAAAAAGATATGTATGCTTAGAAATTATTGTTTTATTGTGGTTAATGTTGTTGTTTGCACTTTTACATCAAATGTGATTTTGCCATCATTTCCAAACCCTTCAACAATTTCAGTAATTTTAATTACTCCTTTATTACCGTAGTTGTCTACAAATTCTAATATATCTCCAACAGATAAATTAGTAACTCTTTCTGTTGTAGGTACTGAAATTTCATCTAAATCAGAAGCATTAGTAATCGAATCAAAATCTATAGTTGAGGTAGTAATGTAGAAATTATTTAATTCTTCTTGTGCTACACCAGAGATACCTGCCACGCTTGCATCTGCAATCTCATCATTATCAGTGTCAAAAAGCATTGGGTAATTAGACGCAGAAGCCAAAGAAGCTTTTCCTGTTGCCCCGTAGTAATACCCAAAATCCCAAAAAGCAGCATATTCTTCTCCTTGATTTATTTTATATATAGTACTGTTAAATAAAGAAATAAAAGACTCAGATGATCCATCAGCAAGAGGAGCACTTAGAATAGTCTGCGAAAAAGATTTAACTCCGTTACCTGTAGCACCATTACCTGCTTTGATGGTGATTGTACCGAAGTCAAAATCCCCAATAGCATTTCTTTTTGAAACATCTCTAAAATCACCTCTTCCTGTAGTTGCCCATAGTACATAGGTTATAGTTCCATTAAGATTAGATGGTGTGTCAAAGTCAATATTAAATGTAAATTCTTTTTTGTTATCGCTTACTAAATCAATAGAGCCATCTTTTTTTTCATCAACGGCTTGATTTGTAAATTTGAACGGTTCATTGGCTAAACCATCTTCGTTTTTAGAAATGTATAATCTTTTCATTGAGTTTGATGCAGTAAACGTAACATTTACTTTTACGGTAGAGTTCAGTTGGTCTGTTGTGATCTGTATATCACGTTCTTTAGAATTATTAGCATTAGTTGTATTTACGATAAGTTCATAGGTGGTTTCTTCACTAGGCCCTTCTATGTCAGTATTATCATCTGAGCTACAACTAAATGTAAAAGCTGCGATTATTAATAAAGTTACAATTGATTTGAGTTTTAATATAGTATTCATATTAGGTTTTATTTTGTTATTTTGGCAAAAATATAGCTTTTAGGCTAACTGGATGCGGTTGTAGACTTCAATTTTTTACAGTTTTCCCTTGAAAAACAGATTTATTCGATAAAATGTAATTAAAAGCAAAAAGAAGTAGAAGAGAAGAGGTGTTTTATAAACATTTAGCTTCTTACTTTATATCTCCCAGATTTTGAATCAAAAAGAATCAGGTCTTCAGGAAAAAGAGAAGAAAATGCTTGGCATTGTACTAATTCTTTAGGTCTTCCAAATTCGAAACCATCTTGGTTCATTACAATCATTTTATCACATAGTTGTATGGCAAAATCAATCTCATGAGTTGAAAAAAGAATAGTTTTCTTGGTTTCGAAGGCGAGACGTTTTAATAGTTTTAAGATATAGGCTTTGTGATATACATCTAAGTGAGTGGTAGGTTCATCTAGCATAATAAACGGAGTGTTCTGGGCTATAGCACGGGCAATAAGTACTTTTTGTAACTGCCCATCACTAAGTTCAAAACACCTTTTAGTTACCAAATCACCAATATGTGTTACCTCGATTACTTTCTGTACTTGTTCTATATCATCTTCTGTCATTTTTCCTATCCAGTTGGTATAGGGCTGTCTACCCAAGGCTACTAATTCTTGTACTGTTAGGTTTTTTGAAGCAATTTGCTCTGTTAAAACAATACTCAATTGCGAAGCTAGTTCAACAGATTTATAAGATTGTAGCTTTTTATCAGATAACCTAATTGTACCATGCAGTGCAGGTTGTACACGTGATAAAGTACGTAATAAAGTAGATTTTCCGATTCCATTGGCACCTACTAATCCTATTAGTTCTCCTTCATGCAATTTTAGATTAATATCAGTAGCAATAACGTTAAGTTCTTTTTTAGAGCGATAACCTATTGAGAGATCTTCTGTCTTAAGAACGATATTTAGAGTTTCGGGATTGATAGTTTTATGGTTTCAAGTTTAGAGGTTTTTCTATGTCAAATATAGAGAATAGAATTTTAAACGGTTTTTTTATATTTTTTCTTTCTGATAAACGAAAATAAGAACCCAAAAATGCTAAGGGCAAACAAGGGAATTACAATATTGATAGTTTGCCATAGCGTTTTGTTGGCAACGACTTTTTCAATGTTCAAAAATGAAATCTTAATTTCTTTACTTCTGATTTCGATAAGACCAGAATCATCTAATAGATAGTTTACCGCGTTTAAGAGAAATTCTTTATTTCCGTATTTTAGATTCATAGCAGGATCAAACCCCAATGGTATTGGTTGCCCTTTTCGAGTTTGGTTTTTGATAATGTCACCATCAGCAATAATAATCATTTTTGTAGTAACACTCTTATCTTTGTGATCTTCTATTTTATGGGGTTTTATTCTATCTTTATAGGTAGACTTAAAACTTCCTTCAAGTAAAATGGCAAGATTTTGGGGACCTTCAATATAACTGTTAATATCTGGTTTTTTTCTTATAATATTCTCTAATCGTATTTCTTTGGGTACGCCTTCTATTTTTGATTTATCAGAACTTGTCAGTAGGATTGTCTTTTTTATACTGTTTTTTAGGGTATCGATTTGATTAGAAAATTCAAATTTTACAGATTCTATATTTTTTACAATAGGGTGGTTACTGGTACTTTTGGTTAGTGAACCGTAAAACCAGGGATACGGATTGAATTGAGTTTCATTACCTTGACCAGAGGCTAGTACTAAGGGAGCAGAATATAAATCATTAACCAAAACAGGATTTATTCGTATCCCATAAGAGAATAAGGCATCGCCCAATCTTAGGTCTTGCATGATGGCAACAGAAGAGCCTTCAGAATTCATTAAGCTGTCAATTTCCATTGTTACAGATTCTAGTAACCATAGTGATTTACCTCCATTCATTACAAATTGATCCAATACATATTTTTCTTTTTCAGAGAAAGCTTTTGTAGGTTTAGCATTAATAATCATATCAAATTTTTGCAACTCTTGCAATGTTTTTGTTGTACTACTAGCTACTGAATCCAGAGTAAATGCTCCTACAAAATAATAGTCCTGTAACGTTTTGATAAAATCGGCAATTTTAATATCGGGTAATTGTCCATTTCCTTTGAGTACTGCAATTTTATGTTTTTTAGGATGTAAAAGCTTGGTTAATCCATCTGCAAATGCATATTCTAATTGTTGAATAGAGCTATTTATTCGTTCTTCAGAAGTGGCTCCAATTGTATTTTTGACTAAAGAAATCTTTACGCTTCGGTTTTGATAGCTTAGAATAGCCCAAGGAATTACGGTTTCGATTTCGGTTTTTCCGTTTTCTTGTACACTAACCTCCATTGGGGTTAGACCAAACTTATGTAATTCTGTAATAGTTTGCGCTCGTATTTCTTCTTCTTCTAATGGGTTGGTAAAAATATGTTGAATATTAGGGTTTATGGTATTAAACTCTTCTAATATTTGTTTGGTTTCAGATTGTAAACGTCTAAATTCTGAAGGAAAATCTCCTTCTAATAATACATCGATAACAACAGGGGCAGCTGCTTCCTTGACTATGTTTTCTGTAGCTTCAGAAAGTGTAAAGCGACTATCCTGAGTAAGATCAAAACGATTGTATACTGAGTTTCCGATCAAAAATAAAACAATGGAAGTGATTAGTGTAATACCAATAGGTTTGATTTTTTGCTTGATAGTACCTTTTTGAAGAACGATAATGGTAAGGACTACAAATAATAGAATACTACTTAAAAAATAAAAGATATCTCTGGTGTCTAAAATACCTTGGCTCATACGTTCGTAATGCAATTGCATTCCTAGTTGTTCAAAGAAAGTATGTATTGCTTCTGGCAAGTTATAATTTGCGAGTTCACTAAAACCAAAATAAAAAATAAAACACAGAAGCAGAGCGATCAAAAAAGCAACAATCTGATTATTGGTAATTGAAGAAGAAAATATCCCCATTGCAGTATATGATGCCGCAAGTAATAGTAATGCAATGTATGATCCTAGAGTACTACCAATATCGAGGTTGCCTATTGGATTTCCTAACTGATAAATAGCAATTATATAGAGGAGACTAGGGATTAAAGCGATTAAAATTAAGAGTAAACTACCTAGATATTTCCCAAATACTAACTGCCAGTTTTGGATAGGTTTTGAAATTAAGATCTCTAAAGTCCCTTGTTTTTTTTCTTCTGCAAAACTTCTCATGGTTACAGCAGGAATTAGAAATAGCAATATCCAAGGTGCAATCTGGAAAAAGGGAGAAAGATCAGCAAATCCACTATCTAGAATATTATATTGCCCTTTAAATACCCATAAAAAGAGCCCGTTAAGGATTAAAAATATAGCAATTACCAAATACCCTACGGCAGAGGAGAAAAAGGTATTGATTTCTTTTTGTATTAATGCAAACATAGTTTTTTTAGGATTGAGATTTTTAAGTTTGTGGTATCAGGAAAATCTGAAACCAGATGTGATACATTTTAAACTTCGGTTACGCTCCAAGCTTCGGGCTTTTGATTAAATTTATTTTTAGTATTTGCCCAAACTCCTTTGAATAACGCAGAGTTTCTGTAGTTATTGAGATGCTGTTCGGATTCCCAATGGCTATAGGTAAAAAATTGATTGGGATTACTAATATCTCTTACTAATTTTAGATGGCTACACCCTTCAAAATTTCTAATCTTCTCTTTATTCTGCTCAAAGTTCTCTAAAAAGGTATCAATGTGATTGGGTAAGAACCCCATTTTTACGATTCGTATTATCATAATTGTAGGTGTTGTTTTATGTATGAAGCAGAGGTTTTCTATCATAGGAAATAGTTTCATGCATTTGCGCTATAATTATTTTTCAATAGTAATTGTCATTTGATAAAGGTCAAAACCTTTTGCCCAATAGTCTTTTTCAATTTTTTTTAATTCAAACCCCATTTTTTCATAAAATTTATAAGCTAATTGAGATGTGCTTACTACAATTAATTTGGCATTTGAATTTTTTTGGATATAATTTATCCTGTGCTGCGTTAAGTTTTTTCCAATTTTTTTATTTTGATAATCTGGGTGCACTATGTCCCAGCATATTGTGGCAATCTTTTTATTAGGGAAATAGTTAATACCTCCCACTCCAATTATTTTTGAATTTTCTTTTACAACAAAGTAGTCTTCAGTTTCATGATCAAGATATTTTATGAACTCTTTCTCTTCTGATGGGGCAAAATATTTTGGAGTATTAAGTCTTAATAGCTTAATAACCTCTTGTTTATCTGATTTTGAATATTTTTTAATCATCTGTTATTAAGTCTCATCATTGTTAGTGATTTTCTTTTGAAGGATAACGACAAAGTAATAATTCTTACCATTTTATTTGCGTTAAGGATAGTAGCGGCATCCTTTTTTGTCTTTTTTTAAGACAGAAAAGATACAGTGGATAGCCTGCTCGAACGCCCTATATTTACACTTTATATATATACCTTCATTGTTTATACTATTTTTCAACTATTCAAAACTAATGCTTACCGTATCCCTGTAGTATAATCCAAAGAGACTGGAAGCTCCTCCTACAGTTTTAGGGTTACTCTTATAAATAGCTAATTCTAAGTATCCCGAAGAATTAAAGACGGCTAATTTTTTACCATCTTCTTCGCGCTTACTTTTTTCGATATCAAAATTGATAGCATCACTATATCGATCATATACGTTTTGAAATACTGCTGTACGTGCTGTAATTTTAAATTTACGCCCTTTACCTATCTCTTCAAATAGTTTGCGTGTAATATTGGTAACCAAATTACCATAATTATCGATATAGATGATACTACCCACGATCTGCTTATTTCCAAGATTTACAATAGGAGTAATCCCTTTTATGGTTTTGATTTCTGAGATTGTTTTTCCGATTACTTCTAGTGTACCTCCCCGGGCAATATGACAAGCTACAGCTACAAAAACATCTAATACAGGGAAATTAGATACTATGGCATCATGAATATTTATTTCGACAATTTTCTCTGGATTAAATTCTGATGTGATTAAACTTACCAATCCATTATTAGCACATATAAAATAATGATCATCTAATTTTACAGCAATATGTTTATTTTCTGGATTAGGTTCACTATCAATTCCTACGATATGAATACTTCCTTTTGGGAAATTTTTATAAGCATTTTGTATGATGTATGCAGCTTCTGTTATATGAAAAGGTGAGATTTCATGGGATACATCAACAACTTTGGCATCTGGTAATTCGGTATAAATAGCCCCTTTAACCGCAGATACAAAATGATCTTTGATTCCAAAATCTGTAGTTAAGGTAATAATTGGCATGTATAAGATTTGTTAATATCTTTTAGCTGTAAGCACTTAAAAATATGTAAATTTGTTTTGAAGTTATTCAAATCTTTTGTTTGGGCAATAAAATGATGATAAAACCATCGTATTTACTGTTTTTTTAATCACTGATTTATATAGTGATAATATAAACATTTTGCTTCGTTTTAAATTTCTATTTTGTTTTCCCGACAAAAACTTGAACAACTTTAGCAAACTTAGTCAATCCTAAAAAAAAATCATACTAAAATTCGTATAGCTTTTGAACGAACTTATTATAGAACTTACAGAAATCAATCCGAGAGAGTTTTTCGGACTTCAGAATAGTAATATTCAATTATTAAAAAAATACTTCCCTAAGTTAAAAATTGTAGCAAGAGGCAGTAAGATGAAAGTGTATGGAGATGAAGATATGCTTGAGGAGTTTGATATGCGTCTTAATATGCTTCTTGAACATTTTGGTAAGTATAATAAGTTGGATGAGAATGCAATAGAGCGAGTGCTTACTAGTGAAAGTAAGGCAGATTATGAGACATCACCTAACAGTGGAGAAACTTTGGTGCATGGAGTAGGGGGCAAATTGATTAAAGCCCAGACAGCTAACCAACGTAAATTGGTAGAAACCTGTAAAAAAAATGATATGGTTTTTGCTATTGGTCCAGCAGGTACTGGAAAAACATATACTGGTGTCGCATTAGCTATTAAGGCTCTAAAAGAAAAAGAGGTAAGGCGTATTATTCTTACTCGCCCTGCGGTAGAAGCAGGAGAAAATCTTGGTTTTTTACCTGGGGATCTTAAAGAGAAACTGGATCCATATATGCAACCTTTGTATGATGCTTTGAGGGATATGATCCCTGCCGAAAAGCTTGACAGCCTCATAGAAAAAGGAGTTATACAAATTGCTCCTATGGCATTTATGCGTGGTAGAACTCTCGATAATGCTTTTGTTATTTTGGATGAAGCGCAAAATACAACACATGCCCAGATGAAGATGTTTCTGACTCGTATGGGTAAGAATGCTAAATTTATTATAACAGGTGATCCAGGACAGATAGATTTACCAAGAAGGGTTACTTCGGGGCTGAAAGAAGCTTTATTAGTGCTTAAAAATACTCAGGGAATTGGTATGATTTATCTGGATGATAAAGATGTGATTCGTCATAAATTAGTAAAGAAGGTAATTGCTGCTTATAAAGAAATAGAACATAGAAATGGGTAGGTGAGTGGTTTAGTTTGTGAGTATTTGAGTAGTCTAGTAGGTGAGAATACTTCACAGTGAAGTAATATATACAAGCTAAACTACTCAAATACTCACAAACTAAGTAACTTCAAACACTCACAAACTAAGTAACTCAAACACTCACAAACTAAGTAATGAATACAATTGTAGATACAAATTATAATTTTCCTAATCAAAGATCAGTATATAAAGGAAAAGTAAGAGAGGTATATAATATAGAGGATAAGCTTTTGGTGATGATTGCAACCGATCGTTTGTCTGCATTTGATGTAGTTATGCCAAGAGGAATCCCTTTTAAAGGGCAGATTCTTAATCAAATTGCAACCAGAATGATGAAAGAAACCGAAGATTTGGTGCCAAATTGGTTGATAGCAACTCCAGATCCTAATGTAGCGGTAGGACATCTTTGTAACCCTTTTAAAGTAGAGATGGTAATTCGTGGATATTTATCTGGTCATGCAGCAAGAGAGTATAAGGCAGGTAATCGAGTATTATGTGGTGTTGCGATGCCAGATGGGATGAAAGAAAATGATAAGTTTCCTGAACCTATTATAACGCCTTCTACCAAAGCAGATAATGGAGAACATGATGAAGATATTTCTAGAGAAGAAATACTGTCTAGCAAAATCGTTTCTGAAGCAGACTACCTCATTCTGGAAGATTACACTCGTAAACTTTTTCAAAGAGGCACAGAGATCGCAGCCAAAAGGGGGTTGATCCTTGTGGATACTAAGTATGAGTTTGGGAAAGCAAAAGATGGTAAAATTGTTTTGATTGACGAAATACATACTCCTGATTCTTCTCGTTATTTCTATGCTGATGGATATGAAGAACGGCAACAAAAAGGAGCATCACAGAAACAATTGTCTAAAGAGTTTGTAAGACAATGGTTAATTAGTAATGGTTTTCAAGGTAAAGAAGGACAACAGATTCCTGAAATGACAGATGAATATATTAGTTCTGTCTCTGAGCGATATATTGAATTATATGAAAACATTACAGGAGTGCCTTTTATAAAAGAAAATGTCTCTGATATACAAGGAAGGATAGAAGAGAATGTACTAGAATATTTGGGTAAATAGAA
>CAKMZM010000143.1 GCA_929200365.1 uncultured Flavobacteriaceae bacterium
TAAACATATTCTTAAGGATATGCTTTAGCAGGTAGAATTTTACTTTCAAATTAAATGCTTTCAAATCATGAAATTGAAGAGTATTCTCTTAATCGTTTTTTGCTTCCTTTCCTTTTTATCATTCTCACAAACAGATAATAGTGACAATCAAATGCGATGGATTAACGAATGAACATGTTTTGACCCTAACCAAGAAGAGTATCCAGAACCTGAAGAGGTGCTTCCTAACATTATTGATAGTGATTCTTACCTAAAAAATAATGTTACTTATCTACTATCGGAAAATGTTTATGTAATCAACAATGCCACTTTAGCTATACAAGAAGGTACCATAATAAGATGTGATGCTAAAAATGCTGCAAGTCTGGTCATAACCAAAGGTTCAAAATTAATTGCAAAAGACTCTAAGGAATCTCCAATTGTATTTACATCAAATAAGCCTCAAAAATCTAGAAAAGCTGGAGATTGGGGTGGTATTATAATTGCTGGATCTGGTACAATTAATTCTTCTTTCGCATCTAAAATCATAGAAGGAAATTTTCTACCTCAATACTCATCATATGGAGGAGTACAGAAAAATGAATTAACAACAATGATGTCTTACGTTCGGATTGAATTTGCTGGAAAAAAAATTAATCAATTCAAAGAGTTTAATGGGCTATCACTTTATGCATTAGGAAATAATTCGATTATAAACAACATTATGATTAGTTACTCGGCAGATGATTCTTTTGAATGCTATGGTGGTACTGTGAATATGTCTAACTTAATTTCATATAAAGCAAAAGACGATGATTATGATTTTACAATGGGATATAATGGTAAATTGAACAATATTATCGCCGTTAGACATCCTTATGTTAGTGATATTAGTGGTTCTTATGTTATCGAAACAGATGGATATGACACAAAAGAAAGGCTTGTTGATTTAGAATTATTATCAAACATACGTATTAAAAATGCAACTTTAATCAACTTATCTAATCAAAGCAATTATCGGTATACCATGGCAGCAATTTCATCAAAAAAATTAGCTAAACTCAATCTTATCGACATGCGCATATCTGGTTTTGCCAATGTTGTAAAATTTGATAAAACATACCAATCGTATTCAGACCTTCAAAAATATTTCTCATTAGAAAATAGTGTTTTCAATGTGCACAGTAAATTAGTATTGACACAATATAGCACTACTATAAATACTAGTGAATTGTTGAAATATAATATGTATACAAATCATTTTAAAAGTGCTGGTGATTTATTTACAGATCCTTTTGATAAAAAAAACCAATATTTACATTAAAGGATTCTAAAAATTATACTGTAATGCAGTAAATTTGAAGACATCCATATAAATCATTACAATAATGAAATTATTTAGTATTACTTTCTTTGTCTTTTTTATCATAAATCTTAGTTATACTCAAACAAAGAAGAATGTTTTTTTTGAACAAAAAATCTTGACCACAAAATTTCACACTATCGATGAATTAGAAAATTTAAAAAAAGGCGCGCTTATTAAATTGTATACAGATCGAGTTAATGAAATAATAACTGTTATACCATACTTAGCTCTGGCTAATGAAGCTGGTGTTAAATTACTAGACATTGGTATTAAAGAAAGTTCTGATCATTTAAAATTACTTAACAAACATCATAATGTAAATGAAGGACTTCTTGAAAGCACTGAAGGTTTAATTTCAGAATTTATTCCCTATGCAGATACCGAGAAGATCATTTGGGCGATTTTATATTATGAAGAAGTAATCAAGAAAATCAGAATAGGTGCTAACGGAAATTTTTAGAAAAATATAACTAATTGTACTTGCTATTTGTGATCATTATAGAGAAAATCAACTTAATTTCTAGGTTGATTTTTTTTATACAAATTAATACTCCAAAAACAACCTTTTTCACTTAATATGATTTATTTATACGTATTACATCGTGTTTTTTTGTTCTAAAAAACCAAAAAACACACATATCACCCACAAATATTCATCAAAATATGGGGAAAACACCCTTTTTTTTATCAAAAAAAGGAAGGCGTATTAAATTTGTTTAATATTTACATAAATATAATAAACGTTTTTTATTTTTTTGATTATCAGATAAATATGATTAACAATTGTAGGAATTATACTCACAAAATTTAATTAATTTATGTTAAAATATCGACTAACGTATAAAGTTTACGGTAAAACCGTATACGACTTTACCAAAACTCTTCTATCTTAGTAGTCCCAAAAATGAAGAAAGAAATTTCTTCCAAAAATTTTAACCCCAAAATGAACTATTATGAAAAAAAGATGTTCTCTATTAACAGCTTTTATCCTTCTATTAACTTATAATCTAACTATTGCACAAGATTTTAATGAAAATAATGACAGGTGGACAAAGGGATGGACGAATTTTACGCCTAATAAAACAGACTATCCAGATGCTGATGAGAGACTACCTAATATCATTATGGAGCACACCTATTTAAGAAATGATGTTGTTTATTCGATGTCTGGTAATGTATATGTAACGAATGGTGCATCTTTAACTATTCAAGAAGGTACAGTTATACGATGTGATCATGAAAACCCTGCAAACCTTATTATTTCTAAAGGTTCAAAATTGATTGCAGCAGGCTCTAGAGCTTACCCTATTGTTTTTACATCCAGTAAAGCTGCTAAATCTCGTAACAGTGGTGATTGGGGAGGTATAATTATTGCTGGATCAGGAAAAGTGAATACTGTTTCGGGTAATGGTATAATTGATGGTAATTTTAACCCTCAGTATTCTGTTTATGGAGGGAATTATATAAGTGAAGAAACAACGATATTAAGGTTTGTAAGGATAGAATTCTCTGGTAATAATGAATCTAATGGACTATCCTTATATGGATTAGGGACTTCATCTATCGTAAAAGACATCATGGTAAGTTATTCTGGACAAGATTCCTATAATATTCGTGGAGGAAAAAATAACATTCAAAATCTGGTTTCTCTTAAAGCACAAGACGATGATTACCAAATTTCTGAAGGTTTTAAAGGAATAGTTAAAAACGTTCTTGCTATAAGACACCCATATATTAATAGTCCTCAAGGATCCTATGCTATAGAAATAGACGGTTACAACAAAGAACTTGGATATATTAAACCAGATGCTATAACAGATATTACCATTGCCAATGCAACTCTTGTTAATCTATCAGATAAAACAAATTATCAACATACAACGGCAGCTATTTCTACTTCAAATTTGGCAATAACATATATTCATAATTCTAAAATATCTGGTTTCTCAGATGTTGTTAAGTTTGATGAATCATATACATCCTTAGCAGTGATTCAAAAAGCATTTATGATGGATAATAGTTTTTTTAATATTCATGGCAAAGGTATTACCACAAGTAATAAAACAATTAATGGAGCTGTAGATATCCTAAAGTATAATAGATTTACAGAAAGTTTTGTAGGTGTAAATGACCTATTTAGTGACCCAAAAAGTTCTATTGTCCCTAAGTTTCAGTTAAAAAAATCATTAAACAATTATATGGTGATGCAATAACAAAAGTAGTTTGTACTTAAATTTTACCACTATAAAATCTATTCAAATTAAATGTATACTATAGATACTATGCCAAAAATATTAACAAACTTAATTTTCTTTCTTGCGGCGAATATAATTCTTGCACAACAAGCAACACATGAAGCTATATTCTTTACCCAAGGAAGCCAAACCAATAAATTTCATACAATTAATGATTTACAAGCGTTAAAGAAAGGTCAACTCGTGAAATTATATCACGATCGGGTCGATGAAATTATAACCATACTCCCATTTCTTTCACTTACTAATCAACCTGGTGTAAGGCTTAGTGATATTGGTATCAAAGAGGATTCTAGACATCTAAAAGTGCTTAGAAATAATACAGAGTCTACACAAAAGAATTTAAAAGTTATCAAAGAAACTATTGAAGAATTAGTTCCGTATGCTGATACAGAAAAAATTATCTGGACCATTCTATATTATGAAGAGGTGATCAAAAAAATGAGAATAGGAGTCCATGGTAATTTTTAAAAATGAAATTAATAATGTGTTTTAATATCATGTTTACTTAGAGTTAGAAGCGACAATTGTCGCTTCTATTTTGGATGCACGAAAAATTTTACATTTTCACCTGAAAAGCAGAGTAAAAAATACCATTTTTCAATCTATTTATACAAGTAGTTATCTATTAAACACTCTTATATTTGTAGTAATCCTGACAAAATTTATAGTGCTGTGAATAAAGATAATTTCAATTCTAAGTTAAGGTTGCCAAAAGAAGAAATGCAACGCTACGGGTATAAGATTATAGATCATATTGTGGATCATTTTGAGACTCAGAATTCAAAAAAACCTGTAACTATTGCTTCAAGAGAGGAAATGGATTCTTTATTAACAGAAGATCTTCCTGATTATCCTACTTCTGCTAACGAAGTTCTGGATTTTGTAATGGATCAAATCATTCCGAACAGCAGTATTGTATCTCACCCAAAATCGTATTCTTTTGTCCCTGGTCCAAGCAATTATATAAGCGCTATGGCTGATACTATTGCTACAGGTTTTAACATATTTTCTGGTGGTTGGGCTGCATCTCCAGCAGCTGCAGAATTAGAAATCGTAGTTATGAACTGGTTGCTTAAAATTTTTGGGTTTCCGACAAAAATGGGAGGAGGAATATTTACCAGTGGTGGTTCAATGGCAAACCTTACCGCATTGGTAACAGCCAGAAGGGTAAAATGTGGGGAAGATTTTTCTAAAGCAATAATCTACTTATCAGATCAAGCTCATTCTTCAAATATAAAAGCGATCAAAGTAATTGGGTTTAAAAAAGAGCAGATCAGACTTATTCCTACAGATTTAGAATTTAAAGTTTCTTTGAATAAATTAAAAAATGCAATAGCCAAAGATCGTCTGGAAGGGTTTCAGCCCTTTTGTGTCATTACATCTGCCGGAACTACCAATACAGGAACTGTAGATCCACTGGATGAAATTGCAAATATCTGCCAAAAAGAAAATTTATGGATGCATGTTGATGGAGCTTATGGAGGTGCAGCAATTTTAGCAAACAAAGGAAAAAAGCTTTTAAAAGGTATCGAACGAGCAGATTCCTTAACAGTAGATCCCCACAAATGGTTTTTTCAGCCTTATGAAATAGGCTGTCTGTTGGTTAAAGATCATAATTGGTTAAGTAGTACATTTAGTGAGAAACCAGAATATTTAAGAGATATAGAAGGCAATGAATCTGAAATTAATTTTTATGATCATGGTATTCAATTAACCCGACGTTTTCGTGCTTTAAAGTTTTATATGTCATTAAAAACGTTTGGTCTCGAATCTTTTAGAAAAGCCATACAATACAATATAGACCTTGCCGAGCAAACCGAAGATATCTTACGAAAAAGTACCTATTGGGAAATCATATCTCCTGCCACATTAGCCATAATCAACTATAGGTATCACCCTATTGGTCATCAACTTTCTGAAGAAGAATTAGATCATATCAATCAGAATATTTCTAAAAAAATAGTCGATTCTAGAGAAGCAATATTGGTAACTACAGTTTTGCAAGGTCAGGTCGTACTTAGAATGTGTCTTATAAACCCAAGAACAACTATTGATGACATTAAAAGTACGTTACAACAATGTGAAATCTACGGAAAAGAAGAATTGGCTATAATTACAAAAAAAAACCGCTAAGTCATTATTAAATTAACCACGTATCCTTCATTATTTCTCACATTAAAGACTGTATTATCTTCAAAAATGAGATATTGCCCCTTAATTCCTTTTAGTACACCAGAATATTCTGGCGTTTTCTCCAGATTAAGACTTTTTACAGTATTAGGATATTGAAGTACAGGAAAACGAAGTTGAGTCTCTTTTCCATTTTCAACAAAATACTCTTTTACCTCGTCAGGTATAAAATCTTTTAGTTTGTTTTTAAAAGAGGTCAGGTCTTCATCTTTTATTTCATTTTTAAGCATGGTACGCCAATTTGTTTTATCAGCAACTTTTTCTTTTAAAGCCACTTCGGTAATACCTGCCAAATATCGATTAGGAACCTCGACAATTTCTATAGCCTCATGAGCTCCTTGATCTATCCATCTTGTGGGTACCTGAGATTTTCTGGTTACTCCTACCTTAACATTACTAGAATTAGCCAGATATACGATATGTGGTTGTAGTTGTGCTTTTTTTTCAAATTCTAAATCCCTATCTTCAATACCTAAATGTGCAGTACTTAATTCTGGACGCATTACCCAATCTCCGACTTGAGGTTGATTGTAAAAGTCATCATAACAATACCCTTGTCTGAATATTTTTTTATTTTCACCACAGGCAAGACACTGATATCCTACAAATTCTATTCGTATTTTTTTATCCAATAACTGATTCATGTGAATAAAATCGGATTCGAAAACCAAATAATACTGAATAGGATCATTAATTTCTGTTTGCATTTTTGTTAGTACCCCCTGATATTGCATAAAATTTCGTTATATAATAATCTAATAAGAAGAATGTGATTATTTTTATTATTTTAGTTTCTAAAATTGACAACAACAAAAATAATGTATCCCAATTTTATATTAAGAATTATTGTACATTATTTCTGCCTAAATATACATTAAAAAATGCCAATCCCATTAGTTAATTCTATAGCCAGCTGGTTCTTAAAAAAACGCTTTCATCAAATGGAGCTTTTTCTTAAGTATCCTAATGAGGTTCAGCTTGAGTTGCTGCATGTGCTATTAGAAACAGCTAAGAATACAGAATTTGGGAAAAACTATGATTTTGCAACTATAAGTAATTATGAAACTTTTAAAGAACGAGTACCCATACGGTCTTATGAAGATTACGAAGCTATAATCGAAAGAAGTCGTTTGGGTGAACACAATATTTTTTGGCCTACTCCTATCAAGTGGTTTGCAAAATCTAGTGGTACTACCAGTTCAAAAAGCAAATTCATCCCTGTTAGTGAAGAGTCACTAGAAGACTGTCATTTTGCTGCTGGTAAAGACCTTTTATGTATGTACCTCAACAATAATGAGGAGTCAAAACTTTTTACAGGAAAAAGCCTTAGGCTAGGTGGTAGTAAAGAATTGTACAAAGAAAACGGAACTTCTTTTGGAGATTTATCTGCAATAATTATAGACAACATGCCTTTTTGGGCAGAGTTTAGCTCCACTCCTAGTAACGAAGTATCATTAATGAGTGATTGGGAGTATAAAATGAAGGCTATTGTTAATGAAACCATTCAGGAAAACGTAACCAGTCTAGCAGGTGTTCCTTCTTGGATGTTGGTTTTACTAAATCAAGTACTGGAAATTACAGAAAATGAAAGCATCTTCGACATCTGGGACAATCTTGAAGTGTATTTTCATGGTGGGGTAAGTTTTGAGCCTTACAAAGATCAATACAGCAAAATTTTACCTAGAAACTCTTTTAAATATTATGAAATATATAATGCTTCTGAAGGTTTCTTTGCTATCCAGGATCATAACAATTCTTCTGAATTACTATTGATGCTAGATTATGGGATATTTTATGAATTCATACCCATGAATACCTATGGCACCAAAACCGAAAAAGTGATTCCATTAAGTGAAGTAGAGGTTGGAAAAAATTATGCTATTATCATTACGACTAATGCTGGATTATGGCGCTATAAAATTGGAGATACTATTCGTTTTACTTCTATAAATCCATATAGAATTAAAGTCTCAGGAAGAACCAAGCATCATATTAATGTCTTTGGAGAAGAGCTTATTATCGAAAATGCAGAAGAAGCGCTTAGAAATACAACTAGAATCACTACTAGTGAGATTGTAGATTATACTGTAGCTCCAATTTTTATGAAAGGACGAGAAAAAGGTGCACATGAATGGATTATTGAATTTAAAAAGCATCCTAAAGACATTAAAGAATTTGCTCATATTCTCGATCAAAATCTGCAACAAGTAAATAGTGATTATGAGGCCAAAAGATATAACAACACAACTCTTAACATTCTTCGTATACGTATTGCAAGACAAAATCTATTCTATGATTGGTTGAAGAAGAAGAATAAGTTGGGGGGGCAACATAAAGTGCCAAGACTGTCTAATAAACGAATCTATATTGAAGAGCTAATTGCATTAAACAGTGTGAGTTCTTATTCTCCCTGATTAAGAAATAGAAGTAATTTAACCTTTTTTAAATTTACTTTTTTTTATTCAATTTTTTCCAGAGTCAAAAAGGTTAAACTACTTTATAGATAAACTTACCCAAATTGGTCTTTTTTCTATAAAAACCTTAAATAAAAACATAAATAAATATGGTTAAACCATAAAATAATTATGCTATAATTGTTGTTTTTAATGGAATTATCAGTATTTCATCCTGTAAAAAAAGCGTTTTATCTAAAAAATATCAAATCATTTTTTAAGCTCTTGTTTTCATATTAAATTTGATCTCAGATAGTTATATAAATACAAAAGCTCTAAAATATGAAAAATACGATATCTTGCATTACTTTATTTTTTCTAGTCATAGGAATTAACGCACAAGAAATCAAAACTGAAAATCATATTACTAAAGCTAACGAAACGACCACTGTAGCTTCAAAAGAAACTGCTACAGATATTTCTTCTTCAAGAAGAGCTTTATTAAATACATCACAAGAAAACACATGTTATAGCGAAATTTCTAAAGCAACATTTTATGAAGCTTTAATTCGTCAAAATGGTTTAGAGATATATCTTAACGACAGTGATCTTGCATTAAAAAACACAGAAGATATCATTACTAACAATAAAGATCGAATATCATATTCAGAATAAATATATATCATTAACTAATCAACCAACAAAAAACACCTTTATAAAGGTGTTTTTTTTATATA
>CAKMZM010000144.1 GCA_929200365.1 uncultured Flavobacteriaceae bacterium
ATATATACTCTATAGCTGACTATATTTTTAAAATTCTTTCCAGACAGTGTTTGATGTAAATATTAAGGTAACTACTTTACTACTGCTTCTATTCTATTAATTGATTTTTTTTCAAGGACTAAAAACCAATTCAGATAATTCTACTTAGTTAAACCGAAGGTCAAAAAAACTTGATGACATCACAAAAAGTCCCATTGTTTAGCCTTTTGAGTTAAAATTTTAATGCAAAAAGGTTAGTACAGCCTAAAAACTGAGTGTAACTATCTTAATTTGTGATAGTAGCTGAGTTTCCTATTCCTTTTCCGATAACTCTATCATAACGAGCTCCAGGAGCTCTGTAATAAGGTAATATAGTATATTCATTTTCGGTTTCATCAAAATTACCACTAATGAAACCAGGGTCTATAGTTCCATCTGGTTTTAAAAGAATATATTTGTAATTATAAAACCCTTGTTTAAAAAGCCTTTTATTGTAGTATAAACCACTTTCTTTATCGTATTGAAGAAGTGTAGACTCATCTAGAGTATAGCTATTAAAATTGCCATAGAGATGAATTTCTCCACCTTCCAGAGGTTCATAACACTCTAATGAAAAATGCATCCATACATAATCTGCTTCGACATTATTATTTTCAGCATCTAGGTTTCTGATAACAAAATTACCATTGATATCTGGGTTGTACGTATATCTTCGATTAGCTCTAACTCGATTAGAATATAAGTAGTTATGATAGATGTCTTTTAGTTCTATGCTTCGTGTGCTTACTGTAGATGCTCTAATGTCTTTACTGTCAAAAAATAAATATTCATTTCCTCCCCAAAAACTAGACTCTTGATCATATTTATACACTAAACTATTAGCAATCGTATATTGAGGAATCAGATTGGTAATCGCATTGTTGAGGTCATTGTTTTGCATAACCAAAGTCTTTACATTTTTTCGGGGATTTCTTAAAATTTCATTGGGTGAGTTTATTTCGAATTGAATAGATTGTTTGGTATCTATATGTTTGAGATCTCTGGACCTCTTTGTGTATACTTTTATTGATGTTAAAGGTTCATAAACGATAAGCTTTCTAGAGAATACAACTTCATCATCTTCATCATAAATTTCTATAAGATAGTTCCCGCTTACTTTAAGTCTTCTAGTATCTTCATTGGGAATACTTAAACTGTAATGACTATACATTTGTAAGGTGTTAAAAGAATTTTCATAGGTTACAATCCTAATTTCATCAAAACCATCTAAATATTCATTTTTATATAATGAAGAAGGCGTCCAGTCAAAATTATAATGACTTATTCTGTAATAGTAATCAGCTTCATCACCATTAATATCATCAAAAGTAATTCTAAAAGGATCTCCAAGTTTGAGTACTGGTATTCCAGAGAATTCTGCATCTGTAAGTAGCTGGATGGTTTTAATATGATCGGTTGTATTAATTTTACTTACAGTTGATTGACCAAAAAGGTTATAAGAAACAACAATGTGCAGTAGTAGAAGTAGTAGTGAGGATTTATATCTTTGTGACATTATATAAAGAATTATGGGTATAAATATAAGCAAAATGTGTGCCTAAAGATCGAATAGTTTTTTTTTGAGTTAGAAATCACTATTTAGAAGTATTATAAATAATATCTTATAACAAAACCAGCTTTTACTTACGTGTTTTAATTAGTAAATTTGCACGATTTTTTTAGTTAATTAACATAGACTACAAATATGTCAAAAGACATTCGTATCAGAAAAGGCTTAGACATTAAGCTTGTTGGCGAAGCAGAAAAAGTTACTGTAGAAGCCATCAGAAGCAATGTTTACGCAATTAGGCCTGACGATTTTCACGGAATAGTGCCAAAGGTTGTTGCTAAACAAGGTACAGAAGTTAAAGCTGGTGAACCACTTTTTTATTCAAAATCTAATGAAAAAATGCTTTTTCCTTCTCCAGTAAGTGGAGAGGTAATAGAAATTGTGCGTGGTGCCAAAAGAAAGATTTTAGCTTTTAAGATTCTTGGAGATAAAGAACAGAAATATGCAGATTTTGGTGCAAAAGATATAAAAGCTATGAGTGGGGATGATATTAAGACCCACCTTTTAGCATCAGGCTGCTGGCCATTTATCAAACAACGCCCCTATGATGTAATTGCTAATCCTGATGTAGCTCCAAAAGCTATTTTTATTTCAGGATACACAACTGCTCCTTTGGCAGCAGATAGTGATTATGTATTAGAAGGAAAAGAAAAAGAACTACAAGCTGCAGTTACTGCTTTAAGCAAATTAACTGATGGCAAAGTACATATTTCTGTTGATAAAAAAGGAAACTCACCACTATCTGGTATAGCGAATAGTATAATTCATAATGTTTCGGGACCTCATCCTGCAGGAAATGTGAGTGTACAAATAGCCAAAATAGATCCTATTAATAAAGGAGAAACAGTTTGGGTAGTAAATCCACAAGATTTGATCGTTATCGGAGAGTTATTATTAACAGGGAAATTTAATGCAGAAAGAACAATAGCTTTGGCAGGCTCTTCTGTTAAAACACCTAAATATTTTAAAACTAAGATTGGGGCAGAGGTATCATCTGTAGTATATGCTTCAGGAGTGCATGATGAAGGAAATATTAGAGTAATTAGTGGAGATGTACTTACTGGAGAAAATGTAAAACCAGACGGGTATCTTGGATATTACCATAATGCCATAACCGTTATTCCCGAAGGGGATGATTATGAATTGTTTGGTTGGAATAAACCTGTTTTTAATAAGATTTCTCCTTCTAGAGCCCTTACTTTTTCTTGGTTGTTTCCTAACAAAAAATACGAGCTTACCACCAATACAAATGGTGAACATAGAGCCTTTGTAGTTACAGGAAATTATGAAAATGTATTTCCGCTAGATATTTATCCGTTACAATTGCTTAAAGCATGTGTGGTAAATGACTTAGATGCAATGGAACAACTAGGAATGTATGAGGTAGCTCCAGAAGATTTTGCTCTTACAGAGTTTATATGTGTTTCTAAACAACCACATCAACAAATTATAAGAGAAGGATTAGACCTAATGTTAAAAGAAATAGGATAGTGTTATGGCATTAAAAGATAAATTACATAAACTAAAACTCAAGTATAAAGATACAAAGATGTCTGCTGCATATAATGCAATTCATACCTTTTTGTATATGCCTAACGAGACAACTCATTCTGGAGCTCATATCAGAGCCGTAGATGATTTGAAACGCACCATGAATACTGTTATTATGTCGTTGATACCATGCCTAATATTTGGTATGTTTAACGCAGGGTATCAACACCATCTTGCTGCAGGAGAGATACAAGCTGTAAGTAATGGCTTTTTTAGCTCAGAGTTTTGGGCTATTGATAATCTGGTGGTAGGATTATGGAAAGTACTGCCATTGGTTGTTGTTTCTTATGTGGTGGGACTTGTAGTAGAAATTATTTTTGCAACTATAAAAAAACATGAAGTAGAAGAGGGATATCTGGTTACAGGTATGTTGGTGCCTCTTATTGTACCAATAGACACACCACTTTGGATGCTGGCTGTTGCAGTTATTTTTGGAGTAGTGATTGGTAAAGAAGTATTCGGAGGTACAGGGATGAATATCTTAAATCCAGCACTTACCATTAGAGCATTCTTGTTCTTTGCATACCCAACATGGATGTCTGGAGATAAAGTATGGGTGCATGGTGCAGTAGAAAGAACAAATGAAATTGCTGAAGGAGCTCAACTTGATGCCATATCAGGAGAAACTGTTTTAGGTGCATTAGCTCAGGGAAAAGAATTTACATATTCAGTTTCTGATATGTTCTTAGGGTTTATACCTGGTTCTGTAGGAGAAACGTCTGCTATTTTAATTTTATTAGCAGGATTGTTCCTGATCTTTACAAAAATTGGAAGCTGGAGAATTATGCTGAGTGCTACTTTGGGAGCATTAGCTATGGGATTAATATTTAATGGAGTAGTACATGCAGAATGGATTAGCGAGAGTAGCAAATTTTATAGTTTAATGAGTACAGAATTCTGGCATCACTTAATTATAGGAGGATTTGCTTTTGGAGTTGTATTTATGGCTACCGATCCTGTAACAGCTTCACAAACCAATAAAGGTAAATGGATTTATGGATTCTTGATCGGATTTATCTCAATACTAATTCGGGTATTTAACCCAGCATATCCAGAAGGAGTAATGCTTGCAATTCTGTTAATGAATGTATTTGCTCCAACCATAGATCATTATGTGATCCAGGGTAATATCAAGAAAAGAATGAAACGTTTAAAACTAAAAACGGCTTAATCATGGCAATGAATACAGATAAAAACTCATATACAATCATATTTGCCATTGCAATGGTGGTTGTAGTCGGGTCATTGTTGGCATTTACCGCATCTTCGCTCAAAGGAAGAATAGATGCTAATAAACGTACAGAAAAACAACAGAATATACTCTTTGCGATGGGGATTTCAGATACCGAAGACCCTAATGAGTTTGTACCTGCAGAAAAAGCTCAGGAATTATTTGATAAGTATGTAGGTGATGAACAATATATTATTACTGGTAGTACAGCTCAAAAAACAGATAATGCATTTGATATTGAAGTAAAAAAGGAAAATGATAAAGTAAAGCAGGATCCTAATTACGAAAGAAAAATGCCTTTGTTTATTGGTAAAAAAGATGGTCAGGAGTATTATGTAGTTCCGATGAGAGGTAATGGATTATGGGATGCAATTTGGGGATATGTTTCTTTGGATAAGGAATTTAAAACCGTTAAAGGAGCATTTTTTGACCATAAAGGAGAAACTCCAGGATTAGGAGCTAATATAAAGGAAGCATATTTTAGAGATGATTTTATAGGAGAAAGCATATTAGATGCGTCTGGAAACTATAAAGGAATTACTGTGAAAAAAGGAAATGCAGATCCTAAAAATGAAGATAAAAGTGATAATGAAGTAGATGCCATGGCAGGAGCAACAATAACAGGCGATGGTGTTACAGCAATGGTAAAGAAGGGAATAAAGATGTATCAACCTTATTTCGAAACTTTAAAAAAATAACAAATGGCTGAAGTAACAGAAGAAAAAGTTAAAGTAAAAGAGCCTAAAGAGCCTTTGTTTTCAAAGAAAAACAAGAAGTTATTAACAGACCCTCTTGCCGATAATAACCCGATAACGATTCAGGTATTAGGAATATGTTCTGCTTTGGCAATTACCGCACAATTGAAACCTTCAATTGTAATGGCAATTTCGGTAATCTTTGTATTAGGTATCGGTAATGTGGTTATTTCTCTAATGAGAAATATTATCCCTTCAAAAATTAGAATTATTGTTCAGCTGGTTGTAGTAGCAGCTTTAGTGATCATAGTAGATCAGGTACTTAAAGCATTTGCTTATACATTAAGTAAAGAACTTTCTGTATTTATTGGGTTGATTATTACCAACTGTATTATCATGGGACGTTTTGAAGCTTTTGCTTTGGGTAACGGACCCTGGAAATCTTTTCTTGATGGAATAGGAAACGCAGCCGGATACGGAGTTTTACTTGTAATTGTAGCATTCTTCAGAGAGCTTTTAGGATCAGGAACCCTATTTGGAGTTAAAGTATTAGGAGATCCTATAGAAAAAACTGGATTATATGCTTTGGGATATGAAAATAATGGATTTATGGTATTAGCTCCAATGGCATTAATTACCGTAGGAATCATTATCTGGATTCAAAGAAGTAGAAATAAAGCATTAATAGAAGATCATTAAAATAAAGAGACATGGAATATTTAGAATTATTTTTAAAATCGATCTTTATAGATAATATGGTATTTGCATTTTTCTTAGGAATGTGTTCATACCTTGCTGTATCCAAAAAAGTATCTACCGCAGTAGGATTAGGAGCAGCAGTAATATTCGTATTGGCAATAACAGTACCATTAAACTTCTTACTAGATAAATATATCCTTAGAGAAGGCGCTTTGGTATGGTTAGGACCAGAATATGCAGATTATGACTTGAGTTTTTTAACCTTTATATTATTTATTGCTACGATTGCAACTATGGTACAATTAGTAGAAATAATAGTAGAGAAATTTTCACCATCATTATATAATTCATTAGGGATATTTTTACCATTAATTGCTGTAAACTGTGCAATTCTTGGAGGATCATTGTTTATGCAACAAAAAGAATTTGCAACGATTTCTCACGCAGCCGTATATGGTATAGGATCTGGTATAGGATGGTTTTTAGCTATTCTTGCTATTGCAGCAATCCGTGAAAAAATTAGATATTCTAATGTGCCAGCTCCTTTACGAGGATTAGGAATTACATTTATTCTTACAGGATTAATGGCGATTGGTTTTATGAGTTTTGGAGGAATGTTAACAGGAGGAGATGAAGAAGAAAAGAAAGAACCTAAAGCTGTTCAGGTCGAAAAAAAAGAGACTACAAAAGAAGTAGCCGAAAATACTAACGTTACAATACTTAAATAATATGATATTTTTAGCATCTACCAGTGGAACAATAGCGATAACCATTATTTCGTTTTTGGTGCTGATTCTTGTTTTAGTAGGAATCTTATTATTTGCAAAAGATAAGCTACTACCGTCTGGACCTGTAAAGATTACCATTAATGGCGAAAAAGAAATTGAAGTAGCCTCGGGAGGAACGTTACTATCAACTTTAGGAGGTCAAAAAATATTTTTGCCGTCTGCATGTGGTGGTGGTGGAACCTGTATCCAATGTGAATGTCACGTGCTAGAAGGTGGAGGAGGAGCGTTACCAACAGAAACTCCGCATTTCTCTCGTAAAGAATTACAACACGGGGCACGTCTGGCTTGCCAGGTAAAAGTAAAGCAAGATATGAATATCGAAATTCCTGAAGAAGTCTTTGGAATCAAGAAATGGGAAGCAGAGGTTGTACGTAATTATAATGTAGCGTCTTTTATCAAAGAGTTTGTAGTTCGTATCCCAGAAGATATGGGATATAAAGCAGGAGGATATATTCAGATTGAAATTCCACAATGTGAAATTAAATATTCAGATATAGATATTACCGCTCACCCAGAGGAGCATGAAACCCCAGATAAGTTTCAGGCAGAATGGGATAAATTTGGTCTATGGCCATTAGTGATGAAGAATGATGAAACTGTAGAGCGTGCTTATTCTATGGCTTCATATCCCGCAGAAGGAAGAGAGATCATGCTTAATGTACGTATAGCTACACCACCATGGGATCGATCTAAAAATGGATGGATGGATGTAAACCCAGGAGTAGCTTCATCCTATATCTTTGCTCAAAAACCAGGGGATAAAGTGGTTATTTCTGGTCCTTATGGAGAATTCTTTATTAATGAATCTGAGTCAGAGATGCTTTACGTTGGTGGAGGAGCAGGTATGGCGCCAATGCGTTCTCACCTGTATCACCTATTCAAAACCTTAAAAACAGGTCGTAAAGTAACCTATTGGTACGGAGGTCGTTCTAAACGAGAATTGTTCTACTTAGAGCATTTCTATGACTTAGAAAAGAATTTCCCTAACTTTAAATTTTACCTTGCGTTATCAGAACCATTAGAAGAAGATAACTGGAAAGTTAAAAGCGATATTGATGCCGAAGGAGATGGATTTGTTGGATTTATACATAATTGTGTAATCGATAACTATCTAAATCATCATGAGTCTCCAGAAGATATAGAACTATACTTCTGTGGACCACCATTAATGAACAAGGCAGTGCAGAAAATGGGAGAAGACTTTGGTATCCCAGATGAGCATATTAGATTTGATGACTTTGGAGGATAACTAGCGTTACTACTATTATCCAATAATCGGGAAAGTATTTAGATAATTCACTGTAAACCGATATAAGCAATTATATCGGTTTTTTTATTTTTGAGTGTAAATGAGGTTTTATGAAAAAATATATAGTAGCTCTAGTTGTAATCATTGTTTTAGTATTGATATTTAAGAATACATCAAAAGGAAAAATGGTGACTAATCATGTAAAAGGTATCATTACAGACGTCGTTACAAAGCCAAATTATATTAATAGTAAAGGAGATTCAATTTCTAGCCGTGTTCGTATTCCTGATGGGTACAAGAGAACAGAATATACACCTGGCTCTTTTCAGGGATATTTGCGCCACTACCCCTTAAAACCTTATGGTAGCAAGATTATAAATTATGATAACAGCGAATATTTTGCGCAGCATTGGCACGAAGCAATTCTAGAAGTTCCAGTTCCATCAAATGGATTACAACAATGTGCAGATGCATTGATGAGAATTCGATCAGAATATTTGTGGGAGCAAAACAGAAAAGATGAAATTGGGTTTAATTTTACTTCGGGGCACTATTGTTCATGGAGCAAATATGCACAGGGATATCGCCCAAAAATAAGCGGTAACAAAGTAATATTTCATAAAACAGCAAGCCCTAATTCGTCCAAAACAAACTTTTATAAATACTTAAACCTGATTTATACCTATGCAGGAACCCTGTCAATGCATAGCGAACTACAAAAAGTACAGGTAAAAGATATACAAATTGGTGATATGCTTGTCAAACCTGGTTCTCCTGGACATATTGAAATCATAGTAGATGAAATCGTAAATGATCAAGGGGATAAGATGTACCTTTTGGCTCAGGGAAATACACCGGCGCAGAATGTATGTCTGCTAAAAAACTTTGAAGATACTACGATCTCTCCATGGTATAGGTTTGAGCAAAATCAACCCGTATACACACCGAGTTATTATTTTGATAAAGCAATTTTTATACGATTTGAATAGATTTTTTTACTAGATACAAACAAAAAACAACAAAATTCTTGTGTCGGTTTTGTTGTTATAAGAGCATGTTTAAACATGCTCTTATAACGCTATCAGAAATGGTGTTATT
>CAKMZM010000145.1 GCA_929200365.1 uncultured Flavobacteriaceae bacterium
GTTTCTTTTACTACAGCAAAAGCTTCAGGCAGAATATCATTTAAAGCTTTCTCTGTAGCTTCGTATGCTTCTTCTTTTAATTTGTCGATTTCACCATAGATATCTTCTTTTCTATCGATGTCTTCTGTGTTATTGGCTTCTTGAGTAAGGTTTTCTATTTTGATATTGATTTCTGTGCGAGCTTCATGTATTCTATTTTTAAAATCGACAGTCTTGGCGCGCAATTCATCATTAGAAATACCTTCAAGAGCCATTTCTGCTTGTTTTACCAATTTAACCTTTGGTTGAATTTCTTTAATATCTTTTTTGGATTTATCTCCAACAAATACTTTTAATACAGAATCTAAAATTCCCATAATCTATGGTTGTGTGTTTAACGAGATTTTAATTTCAAAACGAAACTAACTGGTTTCCTATAATAAGGTAACATTCAAATCTAACCTCAATATCTGAAGTCTATCACTATCTCAGGACCTAAATGGTCATATTATACAATACTATGTAAGCAGTAAATAGCCATAAAGTGGCATAATTTACGCAAAAAAAAAGCCTCTTGCGAGACTTTTAATATTATTTCATTTATTTAATATTCATCCTCATTCCAAAGATAATCTTCATCTGTAGGATAATCGGGCCATATTTCCTCTATAGAGTCATACGAATCTCCTTCATCTTCAATTGCTTGTAGATTTTCTACAACCTCTAGAGGTGCTCCAGTACGAATTGCATAATCTATTAATTCGTCTTTTGTAGCTGGCCAAGGTGCATCACTTAAATAAGATGCTAATTCTAAAGTCCAATACATATGTTTACTGGTTTAATTTTTTGCAAAAATAATTTTTTAGTTTAAAAAGTCAAGTAAAAAATCAATTATTTAAACAATAATTATAAGAACGTGATTTTTTAGGGAGAGTCCCTTACTAATTTTGCAGTTTTAAATTTTAAGATTCCTTCTTAGGAATCCATTCAATTTCTTCTGCTTTAAGATCGAATGACAACTTTCGTGCCAGTACAAAAAGATAGTCAGATAGTCGGTTTAAATAATGCAGTGTTGTTTCTTCAAAAGGGTTTATTTCATGCAGTGCAGTAGCTAAACGCTCTGCTCTTCGGCATACACATCTGGCAATGTGACAGAATGACACCGTTTGGTGTCCTCCTGGCAATATAAAATGTGTCATTGGTGGCAAAGACTCATGCATTCTATCGATTTCTTTTTCTAATAACTCAATATCTTCTGTAGAAATTGTAGGTATATTTAATCGTTTTTGCCCACTTTTTAGTATAGCCTTTTCAGGATCGGTTGCTAAAACAGCTCCAACAGTAAAAAGTTTATCCTGTATATTGATTAATATTTTCTTACTTAGTTCATCAATTTTTTGATCTCTGATAAGTCCAATATGAGAATTAAGTTCATCAACAGTACCATAACTGTCGATACGAATATGATGTTTAGGTACTCTGGTTCCACCAAAAAGGGCTGTGGTTCCTTTGTCACCTGTTTTAGTATATATTTTCATTAAATCGTATGTTTGTTTTAAAGGGTATTATAACTACTTAACTAATAAAAGTACATCCTTATTATAATTTTGATTACACCATTTGTATTTATTGTATATTTTATCTGGAATTTTATAATCCTGTGTTTTTTGGTCTAAAAAACCAAACTTGTTATAAAAATGCTGAAGATGTTTAAAAGGAAGACACCATATCTTTTTATGTTGTTCATGATTTTGTAATAAATGTAAAACGATCTGCTCTGCAATTCCCATTCCTCGAAATTGATCTAATACATACATTCCTCCCAGTTCTACGTTGTCTTCATCAATAGTAACAACTCTTCCTAATCCACATTTTACACCTTCAACTTCTGCCAAAGCAATATATTCGGTAGTATAATCTGATACTACAAAATCGATATTTCGATAGGTAGTATTAACCCATTCTATATCTTCTAATATCGCCTTTCTAACATATACTTTTTTCATTTTAGAGCGATAGCGTTATTTTATCTTTTTCTTTTTTTGATAGTTCTGCCTAAAATTACGTTTATCACGATCATACAGTTTATTCTTATTTCGTTTAGTGTTCCAAGATACTGCTGCAAATAAAATAGCAATACCTATAATCATTAAAATTAACTGTGTTTCTTCAGAAAGTATATCTAACATTACTTTTACTTTTGAAGTAAAAATAACAAAAAAGAGTTCAACTATATGGTTGAGATTATGATAGTTTATACTGAAGTTTTGTTTCCAGATTCTAACAGCGAAGCGATCTTATATCTGATACCCCGAGACAGAGTCTCGGGGGAAGTTCATTATAAAAGTATTCTTGCGTACTGTAAAATGTTTGTTTTTTCCTCGGTTTTGGCTTATTATGACTACATGAGTGGGTTTAATAAGGCAAAAAATGTCAATATGATATAAAAACATAATTTTTTGTTTAAAGAGTAGAACTCTGGGCGGAGTTGATCATTAAAAACACTAAATTTGCAACACCATGGAATTTTCTTCAAAATTATTAGAGAATGCAGTCTATGAAATGTCTCAGTTACCCGGGATAGGAAAACGTACTGCACTTCGATTAGTATTACATTTACTCAGGCAGCCAGAGAGTCAAACCCAACATTTAACTAAAGCCTTGGGGGCTTTGCGAGAGGATATTAAGTTTTGTGCAACATGTCATAGTATTAGTGATACTGATATTTGTGATATTTGTAGTAATCCTGGTAGAAATCGAGATATTATTTGTGTGGTAGAAGATATTCGTGATGTAATGGCAATAGAAAGTACGGGTCAATATAGAGGATTATATCATGTTTTAGGAGGTAAGATAAGCCCGCTGGATGGAATCGGACCACAAGAATTAAATATAGGTTCTTTGATCGAGAAAGTTAAATCGGGAGAAGTCAAAGAGTTAATATTTGCATTGAGTGCAACGATGGAAGGGGATACGACTAATTTTTATATATATAAACAATTAGAAGGGATATCTGTAAAAACTTCTACCATTGCTCGGGGAATTAGTGTTAATGATGAACTTGAATATGCAGATGAAGTTACTTTGGGAAGAAGTATACTTAATCGAATTCCTTTTGAGAATGTATTAAAGAGTTCTTGATTTGAAGGATATAAAGATCGTATATCGATCAATGAGAAGATAATTTTTTAGAGAAATTTAATAGATAAAAAATAATTTTCACACTTAATTTTTATTAAATTCGCAAAAAACACAACGTATAAACATTTTTTATTAAAAATATGGTAAAGTTTGAACTTAAACTTCCAAAAATGGGTGAGAGTGTTGCAGAGGCAACAATAACAACTTGGTTAAAAGAAGTTGGGGATACTATTGAATTAGATGATGCAGTTGTTGAAATAGCTACAGACAAAGTAGATAGTGAAGTGCCTAGTGAGGTAGAAGGTGTATTGGTAGAAAAGTTTTTTGAGGTTGATGATGTGGTACAGGTAGGTCAGGTAATAGCTGTGATAGAAATAGAAGGGGAGGGAGCTGTAGACTCGAATCCACAGGAAACTACAATAAAAGCTGAAGAAACACCGAAAGAAGCTGTTGTGTTAGAAACGCAAATAGCAGAAACAGTAGCAACAGGAAATACAACCGATTTTTCTGGTAGCAGTAAGTTTTATTCCCCATTAGTAAAGAACATTGCTGCAACAGAAAATGTTTCTTTGCATGAGTTAGAAGCTATTTCGGGAACAGGAAAAGATGGTCGCGTGACCAAAAATGATATTTTGCAATTTGTAGACGACCGTAAAAACGGAAAAGCAGAACAACAACTAGTAAAAGAAGAAACACAGACAAAATCGGTAGTAACTCCTACCAAAAAGCAAGAGATTGCAAAAACAGTACCGGTAGTAGCATCAGGAGAAGATGAGATTATAGAAATGACCAGAATGGGTAAACTTATTGCACATCATATGGTCGAATCGGTACAGACTTCGGCTCATGTGCAATCTTTTATTGAAGCCGATGTAACTAATATCTGGAACTGGAGAAAGAAGGTAAAAGCAGATTTCATGAAGAGAGAAGGAGAGAACCTTACGTTTACTCCTATTTTTATGGAAGCAGTTGCCAAGGCGCTAAAAGATTTCCCGATGATGAATATCTCTGTTGCTGGAGATACAATTATCAAAAAGAAAAATATAAACCTGGGCATGGCAGCAGCTTTACCAGATGGTAATCTAATTGTACCTGTGATTAAGAATGCAGATCAATTGAATTTGGTAGGAATGACCAAAGCAGTTAATGATCTTGCAAATAGAGCACGTAATAATGCCTTAAAACCAGACGATATACAAGATGGTACGTATACTGTAACTAATGTAGGTACATTTGGCAGTATTATGGGTACACCAATTATCAATCAACCGCAGGTAGGTATTTTGGCATTAGGAGCGATTAGAAAAGTTCCTGCTGTTATAGAAACGCCAGAAGGAGATTTTATCGGTATTCGATATAAAATGTTCTTATCACACTCTTATGATCACAGAGTTGTTAATGGAGCGCTAGGAGGGCAATTTGTACAACGTGTAAAAGATTACCTTGAAGCATGGGATGTGAATAGAGAGGTTTAATTAAGAAACATTATTTCTAAAATAAATGAGAACCACGATAGGATGTGTAAATAATAACCCTGTCTCAGGGTTATATTTACATATCCATTTAGTATTGTTGCTTCTGCATTATGTACAATGCATATATTCTGGCATACATGATAACTTCTTTTGAGTTATCATTTAACAATCAGCACATAAATTCACCAATGTCGATACCCAATGCTTTTAATATGGTATACAATACTTTTGATGGTATGTTGTTTATGATAACTGTATGATTACTCCTGTTTTTCCTTTTTGTTAATAGTCTTAAGTTATCTATTCTGCTATGTAAAGAAGGCGATCTACTTTTATACCTTCTATTTTAGTACATGACAAAAATTAACTGTGAATAATAATACGCCTAATAATTTTATGGTTTATCAAGACCTCACAGGTCTTAGAGAGCTGTGAGGTCTGTAAAATAACAGTTTAATAATATTTTAATAATCAATCACTTATGTTTTTGTTCTAATTTTTTGTCATGTACTTAGACCTTCTATACATAATTTTGATTTTTTTATCATTTCTGCAACCTCTGTTACTGTGCTGTCATTGTGATATTTTTTCTTTTATCTAGGTACGAAGAAACAATATATAGCCTTTATGCTTCTATATGCGGGTATAAAAAAATCAGAAATTGTGTGATAATAATATAGACAAAGTATATTACAATTCGTTATTATTTTACTTCTACTCAAAATTATTACTACATTTGGTCACAAACCAACTTTTATGTATTCATTTACTATACACGTTTCTATAAGAAAGGGATTGGGACCAGAATGGTTTCAAAAAGTGTTTACTGTAGAATATAATGATATTGATCCCGATATACCTGTTGATGAATTGAAAGAATGGGCAAAAGAGGATGTTAGAAACCAACTAAGGTCTTCTAGTGATTATAATCATTATGGAGAGCATTGGATTATCCAGAAGGTAGAATTAAATTAAAGTGTAGATACACAAACGATAAAAGCATATAATGAAAGGCAATTTTAAAAACACCTATGATTTTGAAGTACGTTTGGCAACCGAAGCTGAAATATGTACTCTTTGTATATATCTTGCCAAGAAGAAATGGGAAGATTATCAAAAAAATAGCGCTACCTTGAAGGTGAAAATTACTAAAAAAGAAAGTGCTGATTTTATTAAAAAAGAAAAAGCTATTATTCTTGAGTTGATAGGTGATAGAGTGATGGTACAGGAGTATAAAAAATTTGATATTTCTATTTTTGTGTTTAACTATATACAAGAGCATGATACCAATACGATATTATCTATGACTTTTAGAGTACTACAAACCAAAAAAGGAATGGAGAAGCTAGAGCCTGACGATGCTATTTTTAATCTCAATGCTCTTAAAAAAGATCCTTACCGTAAAATACAAAGTAGGACAGGTCGGCATGATAGGCCAAAAAATGAATCTATACAAAAAGCAATTGAGATCAGAAATTATCTAAAAGTTAATCCTGATGAAAACAGAGATCGTGTTTGCCATGAATTTGGTTTGTCTAAAACGACGTATTATAGAACTATAAAGTGGTTAGAAGAAAGAAGGAGTTGAAGATTCGTAAAAACGTTTTTGCTTTTATTACAACTTCTATGTGAGATCAAAATAAGAATATGTTTAAGCATAATAAGAACTGAAAGTTAGTAGTTTGAGATTTTGAGTATACCAAGGAGAAAGAAATTGAAGATCAGTTTTTTATTTTCTATACAATTTGTGATAATACCAAGCAGCTAGACTACCAATAAAAGAAAATAAAGCAAGCATCCAAAACACATGTTGATGCCCTTCTGGGCCAGATGAATTTTCTAGAAGATATCCCATTGCGGGGCCCGCAAATATATCGGGGGTATAGCCTATAAGAGAAATAATACCTACAGCAGTTCCTGTAAGAACCAATGGGATTTTTCCTCTTTGCATTACTGCAAAGTATAAAGAACGAGCTGCATATACTCCCGTAGCTACCACCATAATTGATATAAAAAATAAGACTACCGCAGAATCCGAGATTATACCTGAGGCAAACAATAACGCACCGAAGAATGAAACTATAAAACTAATAAGTAACCAAAAGGTGGTTTGTGAGCGGTCGGCTAATATCCCGATTAAAACACCAATAATAGGTCGGATAAATAATAAAAATGTACCCACTTGAGCCGATTGTACTTGATCATATCGCATAACATCTTGAGCATATAGTGAAAATACATCGGTAATTTTGTAGCCTACATAAGCGCATAAAATAATAATCATGAGTAACCAAACAGAAGGTAGGCGCAATACTTCCAGTACTTGAGATATTGTAATTTTCTCTACTGTAATTTTTTTTTCTAATTCATGATCCATTTTCATAAATAACCAAACCAATACTCCTACAATACTAACAATACCAGAGGATACTAAGATTACATATTTAAAAGCAGCTTTGCTTTCGGTAGTAGTCGCTTCAGAGATTTCTGAAGTAATAAATAGTGAAAAAATAAATACTCCCAAGACTCCAAACAAAGCGCCAACTAACCCCCGACCACCATCTAAGAACCCAAATGCTTTACCTTGAGAAGTGTTGCCACCCCAAACACGAGTAGCTTTAATCATGGGAGCCCAGAATAAAAATATAGTGGTAAACCCCCAATAACCATACAGTACTTTTAATATGGTATAGTTAGGAAAACTTGCATAAATCAATCCTCCCAAAGCAGTCATCCATAGTGCCGTTGCTATTAATTTTCTCGGAGGAAACTTATCGGCTAATGCGCCTCCAAAAAGGTAAGATATTAGAGCTACAGTTCCGTAAATAGAAAAACATATACCTAACTGAATATTATCTAAGTTAAATACCTCAAGTACTGTTGGTCTAAATACTCGTGAAAGAACAAATGGAAGAATAAAAACAGATTCTCCAGCTAAAATAACCAGAAAAAGAAAATACCATGGCGGTTTTATTTGATTCATAAAGTATCGAAGTGAGTTAGGCTTTTAAGTCTAAATATATAGATTTCTATGGTAAACTAATTATAAAAACACCCCATATATTATGCATTCTGGTTGGCTGCATAATATATGGGGTTGCCTTTAAAATTTATGAATGTTTGTTTTAATTTGTAACGCTCACTTTAGTTTTTAGCGTTGCGTTTTTATACCCAATGTTGTTAATATACCCATCTGTTGGAGTACTAACAATTCTCAAAGTGTTTTGGTCAAAGTTTAGTCCAAAAATTGCTGTAGCTTCATATTCTCCTGCTATGGGAGTACTTTTTGTTACAATATTTACGACACCACTTTCACCAGGTTTTACGTTAACTGTTCCATTATCAGATAGTGTGGTTAGGAATATATTATCTAATCCTACGATATCTGTATATTCGTCTGGGCTCATAGATGTTATAGGATTGTTGCCCTTATTTGTCCATGTAGTTACATTAGGATGGTTGGAAATACTTCCTGTTTTTACATTAGGAAGCGTAATTTCAGGTTCATCAAATAAAATAGGGTATTGTGTGTCAACAACTATTCTAAAGGTTTTTGAGGTCGATTTTGTAGAATTACTAACTTTAAAATAGACGTTGTTAGGATATTTAAAATCAATACTTTTTTCTGAGTTTAACTGATATTCGGTATAATCGCCATCATTTATTTTATATTCAATAATTGAACCTTCATACGTTATAGTTGGGATTAAACTAGAAAAATCAACAGATTCTGAAAACAAACAATAAAGAAAATAATCAGCTAGTTGAACTGAAGATTCTTTAATAAGAAAAGTATTAGTGTGTTTTGAGTTGTCTTTTGTTGATAGCTCAAAGTTAGATATGTCAAGATTTTCATCTGCTGGGTTTTTGGCTATGACTATTTTGATATTGTAATGTAAGCTTTTTTCGGGGTTTGTTTTTGAAGTAATCGTATATTTTACAAATTCGGTTTCCGAAAATAAATTTGGGGTTCCAACAGAAGGGGATATACTGTATGCTTCGGTATTTATATCAACAGAGCCAAGCGTTAGCATTAATGAAGTTGCAGTATGTGGTAACGTAACAATAATTTCACCTTCTTTAATCTCTTCATTATCCTCAATAATTGGTTGTGTAATTCCAATGTTAAGATAATCAATTTCTGTAAAAAGGAAATCTTTTAATTGAGCTTCTTTTAAATCGATTTTCTGAGGAGTATCAGAGGTGTTAGAGGTATCAGGGATATTAGAGGTGTCATCATCAGAATTGCACCCTAAAAATAACCCTGTTAGCATTACAATAGAAAAAAAATGTCCTA
>CAKMZM010000146.1 GCA_929200365.1 uncultured Flavobacteriaceae bacterium
AAAAACAACAAGAGTTAAATAAAAGAGGGGCTTTTTTTATAGTAAATTAAAGAAAGTAAAATGAGTTTATTTTAATCTATAAAAGCTTAAAGGATATGATCAAAAGTCATATCCTTTAAGTATAAATCGAAAACGTTCTGTTTTCTTATTTTTATAGCAAAAATTACACGTATTCCTGATGTATTATAAGTGTATCTATATTAACTTATATGCTTGTCCGTTAAGTTCCCCAATAGTTTTTCATTAGCCTGAACCCTTGTAATTATTACCCTCACTGAGTTGTAATTTTCTATAGTAATTTTGTTACTTGATAAAAAATCGAGTGCTACAAGGATTTAAGATAGAATTAGGGGAAACATCGGGATAAGCATATTAACTTAATATCAGAATATACATATAGAGAATTAGATAAATTTATATTTTATCATTCGAATGGTTTCCATTGACAAATCTTAATATTTCATCAGGGTTATCATTTTTAAGAGCACTTGGAAGTAGTTCATTTGGCCAATTCTGATAGCTAAATGGTCTAACCCAACGTTTTATTGCATTAGTTCCTACAGCAGAAAATCTAGAGTCTGATGATGCTGGGTATGGCCCGCCATGTGTCATTGAAGGACAAACTTCAACTCCAGTCGGCACTCCATTAAGGATAACACGTCCAACTCTATCTTGAAGAGCATCTACAATGTTTCCTAAGTTTTGATAATCTGATTTTTCTGCCATGATAGTTCCTGTTAATTGTCCTTCTAGATTTTGGATGATTTCAACAAGTTCGGTTTCATCTTTACATCTAACTACTAATGAAAAAGGACCAAAAACTTCCTGATGCATTTTTGAATTTATTAAAAAATCTGCTCCAGAAACAGCAGAAATCTGAGCAGGAGTAAAGTTAGGTTCAGCTTCTTCTACAATAGCTGCAACCACCTCAACTCCTGATTGAGAAGATACAGACGCTCCATTTTTCACAAAATCTCTTTTGATATTAGGGTGTAACATACATTGAGGTGCAATAGCCGTTGATTTTTCTGCCAAATCTTTGATAAAACTTCTAGTGTTATCATTGTCAATAGTTAAGATCAATCCTGGGTTTGTACAAAACTGCCCTGTACCCTGAGTAATAGAGCCAGCATAGGTAGTTGCTATTTCTTCTCCTCGTTTAGCTATTGCTTCTGGTGTAATAACTACTGGGTTAATACTTCCCATCTCTGCAAAAACAGGGATTGGCTGTTCTCTATCTGCTGCCAAATTAAACAATGCTCTTCCTCCTGAGATACTTCCTGTAAAACCTACAGCTTTTACTTTTGGATGTTTTACCAAAGCTGCTCCTACTACTCTTCCGCTACCTGCAATATTTGAAAAAACTCCATTTGGCATTCCCGTTTTTTCGGCGGCCTTTATAATTGCAGATGCAACTAATTCTCCTGTTCCCGAGTGCATTGAATGGGACTTAACGATTACTGGGCATCCTGATGCTAATGCGCTAGCTGTATCTCCTCCTGCAGTAGAAAATGCCAAAGGAAAATTACTTGCAGCAAATACAACTACTGGGCCTAAAGGAATTTGAGTCTTTCTAATATCTGGTTTAGGTGCTGGTGTTCGTTCTAAATCTGCCGAATCAATGGTATTCTCTCTCCACTCTTCATTAGAAACTAACTCTGCGAAAGAACGTAATTGAAAAATCGTTCGACCTCTTTCTCCCATAGCCCTTCCTTCTGGGAGTCCTGTTTCTGAAGTATATGTGTTAATCAACTCATCATCTAAAGCAAGAATTTCATCTGCAATAGCATTTAAAAATTCTGCTCTTTTAGTTCCTGATGTATTTTTAAATTCTTTAAAAGCCTGATGCGCTAAATTTGCAGCTTCATCTACTTCTTGTAATGTAGCTTCGTAAAATGCATATTCGTTCTCAACATTTAATTTTGGGTTAAATGTTTTATGAGAAACAGATCCCGTAGCAGATAATTTATTTCCTATATAATTTTTTCCAGTTATCATGTAATAAGTGATTTTAGTGTAAAATGTAATAACAAAGCGATCTCAGTATTATTCTTGTTTACAAATTTAATATTCTTGTCAAGAATAATACTGAGATCGCTTCAATAAAAAATATCCTAAGTAAAAAATGAAAAGCCTCCCAAGAGTCTATTCTTTATACTGCATTTAATTCTTTATATTCAGGTAAAACAGGTCTTGTTTTTAGTCCTTTATCTATAATTTCAAGTACTCTCTTACGTTCTTCTCCTATAAGTGGTAATCTAGGTGCACGCACATTTTCTGTGCCAATACCAGTAGCTACCTCTGCAAGTTTTATATTTTGTACTAGTTTAGCATTAATATCTAATTCTAACAACGGTAAAAACCATCTGTATATTTCTAGTGCTTCTGTAATTCTTCCTGCTCTTTGCAATTCATAAATGGCAACAGTTTCTGTGGGAAAAGCATCTACAAGACCAGCTACCCAACCATCTGCTCCCATCATAAGGCTCTCTAAAGCAAGTGTATCAACACCTGAAAGAATCTTTAATCGATTTCCAAATCTGTTTTTTATTCTAGTTATATTTGATATATCTCTTGTAGATTCTTTTACTGCTTGTATATTATCTACTTTCAATAACTCTTCAAACATGTCCAGAGTTACTTCAATTTTATAATCTACTGGATTATTATATACCATAATCGGTAAATCTGTACTTTTAGCTACTTCCTTAAAATACACTACAGTTTCACGATCTCCTGCATTGTAGCGCATTGGAGGAAGCATCATTAAGCCTTTTGCTCCATCTTCTTTTGCTTTTGCTGCTGCTGCTATTGCTCCTTTAGTGGTTTGTTCTGCAATATTCATTACCACAGGAACTCTTCCATTAGCTATTTCAACAGTCTTTTTTACCAAGACTCTTTTTTCTGTGTCACTAAGTGTACTGGCTTCTCCAAGAGTTCCTCCAAGAATGATCCCATGAACTCCTGCTTCTAATTGAGCATTAATATTTACTTCAAACATATCAAGGTCTAAAGTATCCTCGTTAGTAAATTTGGTCGTTACTGCTGGCATTACGCCTTTCCAATCTATATTCATAATTGTGGTTTGATATTTTGGTTCAAATATACTATGAATTTGAGCTGTATAGTACTCTTAAATTATCCATAGGTAGTATTAAATTAACCTCTGTAGCAATAAATAGATACTATATTGATTAATATTCATTCACAATAAAAAAAACATGCGGTTTTAGTCATTTGTTAGATAAGTTGTATTTGGTACAATACGAGCTGATTTAAGTTTTATATCAAAAAGTAAAAACATGATTTTTTGGTATAATAATCTCTTTTTAAGAAGCGTATGTCTAGATAAGAAGTAGAAATATTATTTAGAGATATCAAACAGTAGTTACACACCAAACCTTTTGTAGATACAACCCAAAATGCAGTAATGATTCAGATATGTATGACCTTAATAACTATTTTAATACTAAAATCACTCAAAGCATAGACCAAATATACTTAGTACTTGTCAAATCTTGATTATTTTTTTTATAAGGTTAGATCTTTTTATAAAAGTAGATTTACAAAAATGGGTAGACAATCTATTTCAAAAGTAAAACCATGTAGAAATAGTATAAAAACCCCTCTTAATCGATATAATCTAGATTATATCGATTAAGAGGGGTGCAATAGGTTAAACAAAATTAAAAATGAATTTTATTTAATTTACATCCCACCATAGTTTTGTACTTAAATCATTAAAACTTGGCAAACCTTGATTAGATATAGCTGCATCTAAATTGATTCCATTGGTATTGAGAACATCCTCTGCGTATCCTTGTCTAACAGGAATTTCACTACCTACTATAGGTTCTGGAGCAGGGGACAATACAGGGATATCTAAACGTCTCCATTCTGCCCAAGCCTCATAAGGTTGCATATATAAGGCTACCCATTTTTGTTCAGCGATTAGAGTTTGCGCATTGGTAATGTTAAATACAACTTTTGGTTGGGTAATATATGTATCATAATCTTCTTGAGAAACCTCCCACTGATCCATTGATGCTTTTATCCCTTCATAATATAAAGTTTCTACATCTTCTGTAATCCAGCCTTTTAAAGCTGCTTCTGCTTTAGCAAAAGCAACCTGAGCATAAGTGTATATAACACCAGGAGCTGTACCATCATTAGCTATATTCTCTGTAATGAACGAAATAGTCCCCCTATCTGTTGACGGAGCAGTTAAACCATATTCCATACCAACATATATTGTATTGGTTTCATCATCACCAATTGGATCAGCATATTTGAATAATCTAGGATCGTTTCTATCTGTGTCTTGCAAAAAATCTACAAAAGTATCACTTACTGCATAATCAGGAGCACGATTTCCATTATAACGATCTTCCCATGGATTATCATTACTATCATCTTTAATAAATGGAAATAAGATATTTTCTGAGACGTTAGAAATTACCCCTCCTGACAATGCTTCTTGAAATTTAGTTTGTGCAAAACTAGCATCAACATCAGATAAACGTAAAGCCATTGTCATTTTTAAAGTATTTGCAAATTGTCTCCATCTATTCATATTACCTCCAAAAATAAGATCACCAACTGGACCATCACCACTATCCATAAGAGCAATGGCTTCATCAACAATATCAAATAGAGATCTATATATGGTTTCTTGTGTATCAAATTCTGGCTTATCAAATTCTAATGGTCTTATCGCCTGAGTATATGGAACACTCCCCCATCTATCTGTTAGATACTGATATATATATGCTTTAAGAATGGTTGCTACAGCAACCTGATTATTGTTAGACCCATATGCAGAAACCTCTGCTACCGTAGCAGGATCTGTATTAAGGGTTATTATACTTTCAAGGTTTTGTAAATACCTTGTATAGAAAAAAGTATAATCAAATTGCTCGGTTGCATATCTGGAAGCGTTTGTATATTGAATCTCAGCAAGATGTTGTACATATAACGATGGGGTCACTGATGTTGATTTTAAGCCCAATCCTATTTGAGCTTCAGACAATAAACCATTGGTCAAATTAGCCGTAGGGTTATTTGGGCTAATATTTGTGTTTTCAAAATCTACATTGTCACACCCTAATATAGATGCAATAGTGCAAAAAATTATAATGTAGTTTTTTATATTTAATTTATTAATTTTCATGCTATGTATTTTTTAAAATGTTAAACTTACATTAATACCAATCGTTCTGGAACTTGGATACTGAGCTCCTTCTGCCCATCTTCTAACACCTTCTTCTCTACCTAAACCAGTACCTGATATATTTTCAAGCTCTGAAGGGTCAACACCATCTGTTGCACTATAAATTAACCATAGATTATTAGCATAAATACCTGCTTTTATATTTTTAAATCCAATACTATCATACCAGTTTTCTGGTAGATTATAATTTAATGAAGCCTGTCTAAGCTTTACATAAGAAGCATCAAAAACTAAATTTTCTGTAATTACTGGTGTTTGTGAACTAAAATACCCCACAGCATCAAAATAACGTGTAATCGGCTGCCCAGTATTAACATCAACACCATCTACACGAACCCCTCCTCCTTCAGAAATAGGATCTCTAATCGGTCTACCATTATCATTTACACCAACAGTTTCTGCACCAAGTCCAGATCCTCTAAGCCATCTTTTGGTGGTTGAATAAAAATTACCACCAATTTGAAAATCTATTGAAGTTGTTAATTCAATCCCTTTATAAGCAAAAGTGTTTGTAAAACCACCCGTTATATCTGGTAAAAAATTTCCTATTAATTTATCATCTTCAGTAACAATAGCACCTCGTGTAAAATCCCCTATATCTGGATCAATAAGTATTCGTCCTTGATCATCTCTACTCACTATAGTCCCATAAATCCCACCTATTTCTTCTCCTTCAATATCTTTTAGGTTAGCAAAGTCACCACCAAAAAATGTACTAACTCTTTCTTTCACAACTGAAGTAGGAACATTAGGATCATCTGTTGGATCTATTTCATTTACAACCCATTTCAGTGTAGCAAAATTAATAGAGGTATTCCATGTAAAGTTTTCTGTTTTAATAGGAGTTGCATTTAATGTAATTTCAAAACCACTTCTAGTTTCTTTTCCAAAGTTTTTTTGAACTGTTTCACTACCCGTAGAAGGGGGTAGAGAAAAATCTTGAGGAAAATCTTTTTGTATAATATTAAAATAGGTAACATCAAGACCTAGCCTATTATTTAAGAAACTTAATTCTACACCGAGCTCACGTTCATTATTACTTGCTCCTCTTAATGATGGATTGATTGCTTTTTCAGGAACAGCTAGTAAAGGATTTCCATTAAAATTACCTGTACTTTCATAAGATTTAAATATATTATATAAATCTGGAAATTGTGGAGCTCTAGATATACCTCCTCTTAATTTACCAAAAGTTAAAATATCCTTATTATCAAAAAGGTTACTAAAAACGAAACTTGCAGACACCCCATAAGTAATTATTCTATTATCGTCTGGGTTTGCTGTAGAACTCCAATCCGATCGTATAGAACCATCTACATACACTATATCATTGAATCCCAGAGTAGCACTACCAAATATTGATTTTGTTTTAGTGTTAAGTTTTTCATTCTCATAGTTTGGTCTGTCTACTGAGCTCTCAATATTGTAAAAACCAGGAACTGTTAACCCTCCTACAGATTGTGCTTCAATTCGTTCATAAGTGTTATCTTGAGTTTGAAAACCAGCAGTAGCTGAAACAGTAAAACTATCTGATTTCCCTAATTTTTCATCAAAATTGACAATCCCAAATAATTCATCTCTTGTATCACTTATATTACTTTCCACAAATTCGGGTAGGGTTTCACCTCCTCTACTACCAAAAGCTCCAATCCTATCATATTTGAAATTATTAAAAGTTCTTCGATATTCCATCGTAGCGCTTAAATTATCACTAAATGTATAGGTTCCTCCAAATTTTCCAAAAACTCCATTCTTTTTCTGAACATTTCTGTTTTCGTAGAATTCAAAAAATGGAGAATCCCAAAAGGCAGGAACAGGATTAGTAGGACTTTGTATGTTCCAAGAAACAAATTCATTATTTCTCTTATAATTCCTTAGACGATCAATATCTAACTGACGCTGCCACCATTGGTTGGGTCTAAAGAAAGATCCACTCCCTGTATATCCTAATTCTGGGTTATTTAATGTTTTTCGTATTTGATAATTTCCATTAAGAAAAACCTTAAACTTGTTACTTACCTCATAATCAGTATTAACACTAATTTGTAGTGTTTGTCTTTCTGAATTAGGCAATATACCTCCTTGATCAATATATCGAGCAGTAGAACTTATATTATATCCTTCTCCTCCATTTTTAAAATTAATAATAGTTTTATTGACAGAACCTGTTTTGTAAAAGTTTTTAACATTACTTGGATTAGCAGACCAAGGTCTTAATTGTCCATATTCTGGATCTCCTTCGATCCAACTATCCCAATGCCGTACCAGAGTGCCATCCAATCTTGGACCCCAAGATTGATCCGCTCCATAATTTGGGCGTAATTCGCCTTCAGGAGTAACAATAAAATCTTGACTATACCCACCACCATACTCATCTTGATATTTAGGAAGATTATAAACATTGGCTAATTCTGTACTCTGCTGTACTGTAATTGATTTTTCTCCACGATCAGCTTTTTTGGAAGTAATAATAACAACTCCTCCTCTTGCTTCTGTTCCAAATAAAGCCGTAGCCGCACCTCCTTTTAATACAGATATACTTTCGACATCAGCAGTATTAATATCATTAGATGATTGTACTTTTATTCCATCTACAACATATAATATATTTTCCTGTCCTCGTAAACGCACTAAAGCTCCATCAAATGTTGCTCCTGAAGAACCAAGTGACTGTATCCCTGATACTTTACCTGCTAATGATGCATTAAGATCGACTTCTAGTGTTTTATTCAAATTTTCTCCCTTAACGGTTTGTTGAGCATATCCCAACGATTTTTTAGATTTAGTTATACCAAAAGCGGTTACTACAACTTGTTCCAACGATGTAGCATCTTCTAACATTGTTACATTGACTGTACTCTCGTTTCCTACCAGTTTTTCTTCTGTTTTAAACCCCAGATAAGAAAAAACAAGTGTTTGACCTGTTTCTACTTGTAAAGAGTAATTACCATCAAAATCAGATTGCGCACCAGATGATGTTCCTTTAATCATAACATTTACTCCTGGAAGAGGAATCCCAGAATCTTCTGTTATTGTACCCGACACTGTTTTTTCTTGCGCAAAACTTATTGTACAATAAATAAGCATGAGTATAACCGAAAGATTATTTTTTGTATTCATTAGCTTGTTTTGTTAAATTATTAAAATTATTAAACGGATTGTCTTTTTGGTATTTTCCCTTCTACCGAATCCATAATTTCTATAAAAATTTAAAGATATAAGAAATGTATCTATAACTAATTTTAAAGATGTTATCTCTATTTATCTTTTCTTTTTAGTCTTTTTTGTGCTATGTTTCACAAAAAAGGATGTGGGAATTTAGTTTCCAAGCTCTTGTTGAATAAAAGCATAGACAATGAAGTTGTGTACATTTTTTTTTCCATATTTTTTTTAAAAAAATTGATTATTCATCTCGAAATATATTCTAGAGTTATGATATTATCACAATTCAGATCAATAAAGTATCATATCTAGATATTTTAGTATCAT
>CAKMZM010000147.1 GCA_929200365.1 uncultured Flavobacteriaceae bacterium
TTACTCTTAAAAAATCCACGACAGAGGATTGCCGTGGATTTTAAACCTTACTTTTAATGATTAGATCATATTTTGAAAATTATCTTTTTTAATTTGTATCCATCTATTTTTATTAAATAAGTTTTTGGATCTACATAATTCTGGATATATTCATCAACCTCACCTTTATCCAGTAATCTTCCAGACATATTGTAAAGACTATATTTAGTACCTAGCGGGACTTCTTTTATATGCTTAAAAGTTTTTTGATCTGTAGTTTGCTGACAGATATCATCCGCCAAAAATCTATTGATAAAAGTAATTCTTCCTTGTTCTTCTCCTTCTAGTGTTACAGTTGCAGTACTATCAATATCAATAATACCATTTCCTGTTAACTCACCAAGAATTATCAAACAAGCATTTCTTACTTCAATGCGCACTCCATCTTCAAGATGTAAACTTTCTGTAATAAAAATTACACCTTCTTCTGAATTTTCATCCAAACCATCAACTATAGTATTTTCTGTAACCGACATTAATTTATAGGAAATGTCAATTTTAGTGTTTGCAAATGATATGCTTGTTAAAAACAAGACTAATAGGGGTAGAATTTTTTTCATAGTGTTTAGTTTTTTGGTTGAACTTATATATTGTAAGTCTTAACCTACTTTTTTTTATATTTTATCGTTGTAAAACACAAAATCAACGACAATATACGATATTTTGTGTTAAAAATGTAATTTTTTTAAATTTAATATTGATTTTGATCTACTGTTTAAATATAAAATCATGTATAATCCTTTTAATTATGGGTAGTTTACTACATATCTTTTTTTTGTTTTTTTAACATTTATTAGGAAGTGACTCTCTGTTGTTTGTTGGTTTCTATGTTTGTAATCGTTTACTATGAAATCGATTCTCTAGTTTTGTTGTTCAATCTCAATTAGATTTTTAATGAATAACTAAATTTAAATGTATTTTAGTATGAGTATTCGTTTTATTCATTTAGATTTATATTCTGATTCTTAAAATCTAAATTCATTAGAGAAATGGTAAAACTGTTGTTGTTTTTTCAACAATTTAGTATATGGTTTAAAATACTATTAAGTGAGCTGTCTAATAATCTTATTAGTCTTTTCTTTATTTTAGCTTTATATTTTGCTTTATGGCATTTTCCTCAGACTATAGACTTATTGTTAATCCTTAACCAAGCAGATGCTTTTTTGTTTGAAGTACCTTTGTATTTCTTACTATTGATGGTTTCATCATTTTTGATCTGGAATATACCAAAGTATTTCTACTATTATAACTATAAGGATATTTCATTTTCTAATCTGATTGGCTTTATACCTAATCAACATTATAAATTTCAGGACAAAAATAAATCGGATAGATACCATAATCAGGTTAGAGTACATTTGAGAAAAGTACTTCCTAGAATATTGGCTCTTTTATTGTTGATCATTTCGGCTTTAAGTATTGTTAATGCGATGCAACTGTTTGAACTTAGTAATATTTATACTAATTTTTTAGATCCAACATATACACTCATTTACTGTATTTTTTTTCTACTTTTTTTATCAGAACCTATTTTATATGGTCATCTACAGGAATTTATTAGTAAAATTCCCAAAACAAATGCTTTTATAGTTCTATTATCAGTGGGACTGGTCATTTTTATAATATCTATAGGGACTTTAAATACTCAGGCAGAAAAAGATTTAGGAAATCTATTTCTCTCTAATTGTGCATTAGCTTTGTTTTTCTTTACATTGTCGTTTAATAGCTATCGTTTTTTAAAGGAATTTCCCCAAAAACTCTTTTATGGGCTTGTTCTCTTTTCAGGTTTTATTTTATTATTTTCTTTTCTAGTCCTTAATTTTGTCCCAGAATGGGTCAGTAGAATAAACCCATTATCGGTTTTAATGTTATCATTACTAAGCTTATTTATGATAAGTTTTGTGCTTATCCTGTTGGGTAAAAAACTAAAACTACCTTTGTTTTCTATAGTTGTTATTTTATGTTGGTTTTCTTCTAGGAATTTTTCAGAAACTTCTGATCACTATCAACTTACTTTAAAGCCTTCCAAAGTAGATAGACCTGTTATGGAGCAGTATATGTATCAATGGATACAAGATAGAGTCAATATCATAGAAAAACGAGAAGGTAAGTTTCCTGTTTTTTTGGTTTCGTCAGAAGGAGGAGGATCCAGAGCAGGGCTTTGGTCTTTTTTAGTACATAGTTATTTATATGAAAAATCTAAAGGAAGATATTTTGAAGAAAATTTGTTATCCTTAACAGGTGCATCTGGAGGGAGTGTGGGTAATGCTATGTTTTTTGCTGAAGCACAATTGGCAATGTCTAATAATAAGAAAACTAGTTTTATGATTAAGTCGGTTAATGACCCTATGACTTTGAAATATAAGGCAAGTGCAGTATACAAAGAAAACTATTTATCTGTGTCAATACTTTCATTATTTGGTAGAGATTTATTCAAAGAAATAACAAGCTTATTTCGTTTTAAAAATAGGGGTGAGTTATTAGAAGAACAATGGGACAAAAGTTACAGAAAATACTTTTCTGAAAAATCTGATGAGCGTATTCTAAGTAAAGAATTTTTATCTTTTTATAAAAATAGTATCAATAAAATAGAAAAGATAACTTCACCACTTTTGTTTATTAATACTACTCATATCCAGACAGGAAACTATAATGTGATAAGCCCTGTTAAATATTCTCATTTAAGATCACTTACTGGATTGGATGATTTTATAGAAGACTTGCAAAAAAGTCATCCTAATAGTTCTATTGGACTATTAACCGCGATGCGTATAAATGCAGGATTTCCTTACATAACTCCAGTAGGAGGAGTAGAAAAAACTTCTGTTTCAGATAAACAATATTCTGATCAATATGCAGATGCTGGGTATTATGATAATGTAGGAGGGATTGTGTCTAAAGGTATTGAAGAAGTTTTTAAAGAGGTATTACGAGATTCTTTTCCCCAATTACTGGATAAGGTAAAAATTAAACATATTATTATTGCTAATGGAGAAGAACATAAAATCATGAAAGCCCAAACACAGTATGAGGCTCCTTTAACAACGTTACAAAATGTTAGATATGGTCATACCCAGGAGATTATCAAAAAACTAAAGAGTAGTTCTGTCATAAAATTAAAATCTACTATGATACCTCTTTCTTTAAATTCAGAAGGTGTAGAAGAAGAGACTCTTATGATCAAACCAGTTTTACCATTAGGAAGATACCTCTCGACTGTTGCAGTTAGAGCTATGGAGGCTAGATTGAATGAGGTAAAACCAGAGTTAGATTCTATTTTAGAAGCAAATTAAGACAATTGTCATTTTTTTTTGTATTTTTGTCTAAAAATAAATAATCATGAGTGCAGTATCTACATTAAACTTTGATAGTTTAGAAAATAAAGGCTTACTACGATATCTCAACATAGATATTCCTTTACGTAACATGTATGATTTTATTGAACTATCGAGAAACGGGATAGATAAAAAAGCATTATTACACCTTGCCAAGACTATTGGCTTTGATCTAAAAGAACTAGCACATATACTTCATATGTCTGAACGTACTATTCAACGTTATGATCTAAATAAGAAATTAGGTACAGAAGCTAGTGCCAGAGTGTTACAATTGGCTAAGCTTTATGCAAAGGGAGAAAATATTTTTGGTGACCTTTCTCGTTTTAAAAACTGGATGGGACATCCAAGTGTGGCATTAGCCATGAAAAAACCAAAAGAATTATTAGATACTACATTTGGTTTTCAATTACTTAATGAAGAATTGGTTAGAATAGAACATGGAATTTTTGCCTAATGCGAGTATATCGAATAGCTAAACAAAAATACATAAAAGACCTTACCGGAATTGGAGCAAAAACAGTAGGAGGAAGATGGAATCCTAAGGGAGTCGCCATTTTGTATACTAGTACTACAGCAGCGCTTTCGGCACTCGAGGTATTAGCTCATTTGCCAGCTGCATATTTTCCAGATGATATGTCGATCGCTACTATAGAAGTTCCTGATTCATTAATTACCACAGTAGATATAGAAAAGATACCAGATAATTGGAATAAAACTCCTGTACCTATCGAGGTTCAAAATTTTGCAATGCAATGGATCGCTGAAGAACATTATCTAGGTCTTAAAGTCCCTAGTATTATAATTCCGAAAGAAAAAAATCTTTTAGTCAATCCAATGCATTCTAATTTTGATAAAGTAAAACTTCTTGATGTAGAACCGTTTTGTTTTGATACCAGATTATTAAAATAAAATCCTTTTTTGAAATCTTATTTTTTAGTTAAAATTCTATCAAAATTCATCAAAATATTTTTTTTGTATAAATTACCTGTTTAATATGCGTAACTAATTTTGAGTTCAAACGTCATATTTACTAATAACTAATCTTAATTTAATAAAAAAATGAATATAAAAATAAAAAATGTTTACTTTTTGGTTGCATTTATTTTCACTTTTGTGAGTTGTAAAAATGAAACAAAAAAAAGCGATAGCGAAGGTGAAGTGGTAGCTGAAGTAGAAAAGATTCCTGGTATAGTTCTGGAAAACATGGACACTAGTGTAAGTCCTAAAAATGATTTCTATAACTATGTTAATGGAAGTTGGATGAAAAACACAAAAATTCCTGATGACCGTACAAGTTGGGGAGGATTTGGAGTTCTTCGTAAGTCTACAGATAAGGATATGTTAGATATTTTGGCAAAGGCTAAAAAAAGCGGAAAATATAGTACAGATACAGATCAGGCAAAGGCACTGGCAATTTTTGATACAAAATTAGATACAGTAGCAAGAAATGAAGCTGGTATAAAGCCATTACAGCCTGCACTTGATGCTATTGCATCAATTAAAAACTTGAGCGATTTACAAACTGTATTGGCCAAAAACCCTTCGGTTTCTTCTCCATTTATGGGTATTAGCGTTTATGCCGACCTAAATAACAGTGCGATGAATGCGGTATATTTAGGAACAAATACATTAGGATTACCTGATCGCGATTATTACCTAGATCAGGATGAAAAATCAAAAGAGATTCGTGAGGAATACAAAAAGCATATTGTTAAAATGCTACAAATATTGGGAGATTCAGAATCTGATGCGACAGTTTTGGCAACTAAAATTATTGAACTTGAAACCAAGTTAGCAGAACCAAGATTGGATAAAGTAGAAAGAAGAGATGCTCGTAACTATAATAACCCTAGAACAATAGCAGAAACAGATGAAATGCTATCTTCGATTAATTTCAATAAATTAATCAGTGATCTTGGTGTTACCAAAAAGTTTGATACTATAATTGTTGCTCAATTACGTTATACTAGAGCCCTAGATAGTTTTTTGAAAATTACTCCTATCGAAGATTTAAAAACTTTGGTAAGATGGAATACTTTTAATAGTGCGACTAACCAATTAACTACAGATATAGAAAAAAATAATTGGGAGTTTTATAGTAAATATTTAAGAGGTCAGAAAGAACAACGTCCTGCAGATGAAAGAGCTTTGGCTGTAGTTAATGGTACAGTAGGAGAAGCTTTAGGACAATTGTATGTAGATGAAAAATTTCCACCAGAGGCTAAGGAAAAAGCAGAAAAAATGATTGCCAATGTGATCGATGCTTATAAAGCACGTATTCAGAATTTGGATTGGATGGGAGATGAAACTAAAACAAAAGCCATAGAAAAACTGAACAAATTTACAGTTAAAATTGGTTATCCAAACAAGTGGGAAGATTATTCTAAAATGGAAGTATCTATAGATAAAACCTATTTTGAAAATATGGTTGCTGTAAATAAATGGGCTACAGATAAAAACTATGAGGATATAGGAGAACCAGTTGATAAAACAAAATGGGGGATGTCTCCGCAAACAGTTAATGCATATTTTAACCCACTTAACAATGAAATTGTATTTCCTGCAGCAATACTTCAACCACCATTCTATAATTATACAGCAGACGAAGCAGTTAATTATGGAGGTATTGGAGCCGTGATAGGTCATGAAATATCACATGCTTTTGATGATTCTGGGGCTCGTTTTGATGCAGATGGAAATCTTAAAAACTGGTGGACAGAAGATGATCTTAAAGCTTTTACAGAAAGAGGAGATGCGCTAGCAGAACAATACAGTTCTTTAGAGGTGTTAGATAGTGTATTTGTAAATGGTAAATTTACATTAGGTGAGAATATTGGAGATTTAGGAGGAGTATTAGGAGCATATGATGGGCTTCAGAAATTTTTAACAGAAAATGGTAGACCAGAAGATATCGATGGATTTACTGCAGAACAGCGTTTCTTTATGTCTTGGGCTACAGTATGGCGTACTTTAATACGTGATGATGCTTTAAGAACTCAAATAAAGACAGATCCACATTCTCCAGGTAAAATACGAGCTATACAACCCTTATTAAATGTCCCTGCATTTTATGAAGCTTTTGATATAAAAGAAGGAGATAAAATGTATTTGGCGCCAGAAAAACGAGTACATATTTGGTAAAATTCGTAGGTAAAAAATACATTAAATGAGTTCTTTATTAAAACCCTGCTATTGAGCAGGGTTTTTTGTTAAAAAGTTAGCTTTCTTTAACCTCATTCATTAACAAAAACGCTTTATTAACATATTCTTTTTCTAAAAATAAGGTGAAATAGTTTGAAGTAGAAATAACTTCAAAAACAGGAATTCCCTCATAAGCTAATAGTTTAAAAATATAAAAATACAAACCAATTACTTTAGAATTGTCTTCGGGTAGCGCAATAGAGATAGAAGATAAATCATCTGTAACAGAGATACATACTTCATTTTCAAAGTGTTTTTCAACAGTAGATTTAAGTGATGAAGATACCAATATATTACTCTCTTGAAAATTACTAGAGTATGTAAAATAAGCTTTTGTTTCGTTTTTTACACTTTCTAAAAGATGACTCTGGCTGGTTAAAATGCTATTAGAGTTTAAAAATGTATACTCGGTTATTCCCGATCGAACGATTATATCACCAAGGTTTCTTAAATTTTTGACATGCTTTATTTTGCGAGGATGATAACGTCTTAAAGCCATCACAATAGAACCAGGTTTAACTGTCTTTTTCATGATCTTTTCTACTTTTGGTAGTAGATCAATAGCTAGTGAACTAAAATTAATAATGTCCCTTGATAGTGCATCTTCTAGAAATGGCTGATGCCTTAATATATTGTGTACACAATCTGTAATTGTTTTCATTGTTATATATTTAACATTATGTGCGAATTTACGTTTTTTGTTTTAAAATATTTACTGTTTGTGAATTATTCATTAATTATGCACTGTTAAAAAATGAAAAAGCAAGATTGATGAAAATTTTAAAGTTTGGAGGAACTTCTGTAGGATCTGTTGAAAACCTTAATATGGTAAAAGAAATTTTGATCTCTGACCAAGAAGATAAAATTGTGGTATGTTCTGCAATGTCTGGTGTTACAGATCAGTTAATTCGTTTGGTAGAAAATGTGAAGTTTAATGATGTTGATTTGATTACCAGAAATTTACATCGATTAGAAAGCAAGCATAGTGATGTTATTGATGAACTAATCAAAGATCAGGAAATAAAAAATATTCTTAAAGATGGCTTATCTACAATGATTACAGAAATGTTTGAGATTTCTAGTCAAAAATATTCAGATATTGTTAATTCTAAGCTTATTACTTTTGGAGAAACTCTTTTAACCTATATATTTTCTGGATTCTTAAATGCAGAGGGTATATCTAATGTTTTACTAGATGCAAAAGAGTTTATGTATGTAGACTCTGTTGAAAATCCAAACATTAGAAAGGTTGGTGAAAAACTAAATAAAGTAATAGAAAGTAATATCCATACATCCTTATATATAACCCAAGGGTTTGTATGTAAAAATGAGGTAGAGCAAATTAGTCATTTAAAACGAGGAGGTAGCGATTATAGTGCTACAATTATTGGAGCTGCATTAAATGTTTCAGAAGTACAAATATGGACCGATATCGATGGGTTGCATAATAACGACCCCAGATATGTTGAAGAAACACATCCGATTTCTCATCTTACCTATAATGAAGCAGCAGAGTTAGCATATTTTGGAGCAAAAATTCTTCATCCTCAAACAATTTCTCCTGTTGTAGGTAAAGATATACCTGTACGTCTTAAAAATACTTTTGACCCCGAAGCACCAGGGACTATAATTTCTAATAAAACATATCAAAAAGGATTAAAGGCAATTTCAGCAAAAGATAATATCACAGCAATTAAAATTAAATCTAATCGAATGTTGATGGCTCATGGATATTTAAGAAGAATTTTTGAAGTTTTTGATAACTATCAGACATCAATAGATATGATCACAACTTCAGAGATTGCGATATCATTAACAATTGATAATACGAGTAATCTGGATGAAATCATAAAAGAAATAGAAACCTATGCAGAAATCACTGTAGATCAAGATCATAGTATTATCTGTATTGTAGGAGAATCAGTTATCAATGATAAGAATTCATATCGACTTTTCGAAATATTAAATTTCATTCCAGTACGTATGGTATCTTATGGAGGAAGTAATAATAATATATCTATTTTGGTAGATACCAAAGATAAAATTCAGGCATTGAAGTTTTTAAATGAAAAATTGTTTCAAAATCCTTTGGAAACAGCTATATAATTGTTTGTTA
>CAKMZM010000148.1 GCA_929200365.1 uncultured Flavobacteriaceae bacterium
ATATAAGAATTTTCATTTGAAAAACTATCACAAAAAGTATGAGTTTGCCCTGCAATTTAAATATACATAGTTGTTTTTGCTTAATTTTGATAGAAATGCAATTTTTACAACAAAATAACACAAAATTTTGTTAAATTCTACAATAAAAACCATTTTCGTTTGATAATTATTCAAAAAAAGTAGATTTTTGTAAATGTAGGTAGAGTGGTTACTGCCTATATCTAAAACAATAATTATTCTCATAATTTAAGTTTTTAGTTGGTTAATAAAAGTAAAAAAGAGAGCTGTGGTAGCTCTCTTTTTGTTTGTATTCTCAGATGACATCAGTTTCATTTTTATCTCTTCACATTAAATAGTATTTTTGGAATGGATATTGTTTGTATAAACTAATTTAATATGTTTAAAATTAATAACAATTCCCTAAAACTATGAAAAAGTATATTTTGATATTGCTTTTGATAACAAGTATAATTCCTACTTATGCACAAGATAATCATAAAGCATTTGATGCTGGAGAGTGGTTTAAGTTCAGAATTCATTACGGTCTTTTTACTGCTAGTTATGCTACACTTGAAATTAAAAAAGAACAGCTAAATGGAAAACCAGTACACCATATAATTGGTATAGGTAAGTCATCAGGTATTTTAAGTATCTTTTTTAAAGTAGAGGACTATTATGAAACCTATATTGACACAGATAAAGTAAAACCATATCGTTTTATCCGAAAAATAAATGAAGGAGGGCATACTAAGAATATAGAAATTAACTTTGATCATCATAAAAACAAAGCATTAGTTTTCAACAAGAAATACAATACAAAAAAATCGTATTCGATACAATCTGATGTACAGGATATGATGTCTTCCTTCTACTATTTGCGTAATAACATTAATACATCTTCTCTAAAAAAAGGAGACGAACAATATGTAAATATGTTTTTTGATAATGAAAGCTATCGTTTTAAGTTAAAATTCTTAGGGCGAGAAGTAATTAAAAGCAAAATGGGTAAAATTGCATGTCTAAAATTTAGACCCTATGTTCAGGCAGATAGAGTTTTTAAAGAAGAAGAAAGCATGACAGTATGGATAAGTGATGATGATAATCGCATGCCTGTAAGAATACAGGCTGATATTTTGGTAGGATCAATAAAAGCCGATTTAGATGCCTTTAAAGGACTGAAGCACCCATTTAAAATTATCGCAGATTAATGGATAAATCTATAAAACCAGAGATTGCTGAAAAAATAAAGCAACTAGAGAAAAAATTTAAAAATTCTGGTCAGGATCTAGGATCATATCTGGATGGTCTGCTTCATGATCGATATCTGACCTATTGGGATTATATACATCTGGATACTCTATTAAGTTTGCAAATCCCAAAAACACATTTTCCTGATGAAGAAATTTTTATAACCTATCATCAAATTACAGAGCTTTATTTTAAACTAATTATACACGAGTTAAAGCAAATCATTGATGATAAATTGCAAAATGCTGAGTTTTTTACTACTAAAATTAATAGAGCAAATCGTTATTTCAGAGTTTTGATTAATTCTTTTGATGTCATGATTAGAGGAATGGATAGAGAACAGTTTCTTAAATACCGAATGTCTCTTCTGCCTGCAAGTGGTTTTCAATCTGTACAATTTAGGCTAATCGAGATATATTCGACTCCTCTGGCAAACCTTGTAAGTACTATAGAAAGAAGTATGTTTTCTGAAAAAGATGCCCTCGAAGAAGTATTCGAACATCTATACTGGAAATCTGGTGCTACTGATAAAGAAACTGGTGAAAAAACACTTACACTTAAGCAATTTGAATATAGATATACACCAAGAATGATGCGTATTGCTCGCCAAGTACAATACAGCACTATTTTTCATAAATACCTCGAACTACCAGAAAAAGAGCAAAATAATGCGCTCCTTATCGAAGCATTACGTACTTTTGACACCAATGTGAATGTTAATTGGTTATTAATGCACATGGGTGCCGCTTATAGATATCTCAATAAAGAGAAAAGTGAAGTTTTGGCTACAGGAGGAACGAACTGGAAAAGTTTCTTACCTCCAAGTTTTCAAAGAATTATGTTTTTCCCTAATCTTTGGACTAAGGAAGAAAAAGAAAACTGGGGTCAACAATGGGTTGCTCATCAATTTAATAAAGCAAAATAAAATAGTTGTCAGTTGAAGCAAATAGGTTACTTACTACTTATAACGGTAGTATTATTTTCATGTCAGAAAGAAAAAAAAGAAGCAAAAATTATTGTTCCTGAAGTTATCGAGGAAAAACACACACCTCCTATTATAACCGAGTTTGGTTATATCCTAAATGATTTTAATGTTGTTAAAGATACCATACGCTCTGGAGATAGTTTTGGAGCTATTATGGATACTCATGGCATAAGTAGAAAAAAAGTATTTGAGATCACCAATACAATTAAAGACACCTTTAATATTGCTAGAATTCGGGCAGGAAAACCCTATATGCTACTTAAATCTAAAGACACCACAGAAAAAGCACAAGTATTTGTATATCAAAACAATAAAATTGATTACACCGTGATCGATTTTAGAGATAGCATTATTGTGAAAAAAAGAAAAAAACCAATAAAACTGGTCGAAAAAACTGCTTCAGGAATCATAAACAGTAGCTTAATGCAAACATTTGATGATATGGATCTCAATTTTCTGGTTGCATATAACATGGCTGATATTTATGCCTGGACTATTGATTTTACAAGATTACAGGCAGGAGATAGATTTAAAGTGATTTATACTGAAAAATTTATTGATGATACGATTCCTGCGGGAGTTGATCAAATTAAAGCATCTTATTTTGAACATCAAGGCAAACCAATTTATGCCTTTAGGTTTATAGATGACTCTATTAACAATTCTGTAGATTATTATGATGATGAAGCTAATAATTTACGTAGAGCATTTCTTACAGCTCCAGTAAAATTTAGTAGAATTTCTTCGAGATATAATCTTAAACGAAGAATCAAATACTATGGCAATAAAGTAAGACCACATCGAGGCACCGATTTTGCAGCTCCTATAGGCACACCAATATTAGCTACTGCAGATGGAGTCGTAACCAAATCTGAGCGAAGAGGTGGAAATGGTAAATATGTAAAAATAAGACATAACGCCACTTATGATACTCAATACCTGCATATGAGTAGGCAAGCTGTAAAAGTAGGTGAATTTGTAAAACAAGGAGATGTTATAGGATATATTGGGATGACTGGTAATACAGGAGGTCCCCACGTGTGTTATAGATTCTGGAAAAACGGAAAAGAAGTAGATCCATTTAAACAAGATCTTCCAGCTTCAAAACCACTAGCCGATAGCCTTAAACAAGGTTTTTATAATCACATTAAAATTTTAAAGACCGAATTAGATAGTATTTCTTTTGTACCTCAAAAACCTTTGGAAATTTTATAAACCATCATGACATTACCAACTATTAACCCAACCACCACAAAAGCCTGGAAAGCATTACAATCTCATTATAACACTGTAAAAGAAACACACCTTAAAGATTTTTTCGAACAACATTCAGATCGTGCAAGTGATTTTTTGATAAAATGGAAAGATTTTTATGTAGATTATTCTAAAAACAGAATAGATAAAACTACAAAAAAACTACTATTAGATCTAGCCAGAGAAGTAAAGCTCGATGAAGCAATACAACATTATTTTGATGGAAGTACGATTAATGAAACTGAAAATAGAGCCGTTCTGCATACCGCACTTAGAGCCCCCGCTACACATCATGTAACAGTTGGTGGCAAAAATATAATCCCAGAAGTAGCCAATGTAAAAGAAAAAATAAAATCCTTTAGCCATCAGGTTATTTCAGGAAATCTTAAAGGATATACCGGCAAAGCTTTTACCGATATTGTTAATATTGGTATTGGAGGGTCTGACCTTGGTCCTGCTATGATTACAGAGTCCTTAGCTTATTACAAGAATCACCTTAACCTACATTTTATTTCTAATGTAGATGGAGATCATGTTCATCAAAACCTAAAAAAACTGAACCCAGAGACTACCCTATTTGTAGTCGTATCTAAAACCTTTTCTACTCAAGAAACCATATCCAATGCTACAACAGCAAGAAAATGGTTTACCAAAAAAGCTCCAAAAGAAGCTGTAGGTAAACATTTTGTAGCCGTATCAAGCACTATTCCTAATGTTACTAATTTTGGGATTGCAGAAGAAAATATTTTCCCACTATGGGATTGGGTTGGTGGTCGTTTTTCTTTATGGAGCGCAGTTGGTCTATCTATATGTTTATCTATAGGTTATGAAAATTTTGAAGCTCTGCTAATAGGTGCTCATGAAATGGATGAGCATTTTAAGAACACTCCTTTTGAAGAAAATATTCCTGTAATTTTAGGAATGCTTAGTATATGGTATAATAATTTTTTTAATGCAGAAAGTGAAGCTATTATCCCATATTCTCAATATTTGCATAGATTACCAGCATACCTGCAGCAAGGTATTATGGAAAGTAACGGAAAAAGTATCGATCGCAATGGCAATCCTATTAACTACCAGACGGGCACAATTATCTGGGGCGAACCAGGAACCAATGCACAGCATGCATTTTTTCAATTAATTCATCAAGGAACAAAAATGATTCCAGCAGAATTTATTGGCTTTAAACACTCTTTATTTGGTGATCAGGATCATCAAAATAAATTAATGGCTAACTTTTTTGCTCAAACAGAAGCCTTGATGAATGGTAAAACCAAAAATGAAGTACTTCAAGAATTAAGTACTAAAAATATCTCTGAAGAAAAACTGAAAAAAGTATTGCCGTTTAAAATATTTGCAGGTAACAAACCAACTACAACTATTTTAATAAATAAACTTACTCCTAAAAGCTTAGGGGCGCTAGTATCGATGTACGAACAACGTATTTTTGTTCAAGGTATAGTATGGAATATTTTTAGCTATGATCAATGGGGTGTAGAATTAGGCAAACAATTGGCTACAACTATTTTATCAGAGATTGATACTCATGAAGTTAAGGAACATGACTCATCTACAAATACACTTCTACAACGGTATTTAGGAAAATCTGAATAAAATAATTATCGAGGTAAACTTTAATGTAGTAGACCCCTAACTAATACCATTTTTGCTTTAAAATTACTCAAATAAAAAACATTTTGTGATAACAAATAAAGTTAACTACACTTCCTCTTTTTTAAAATAGTATTATGTTAATATTAACACACCTAAAGCTTGATTTGGCTTAATATTGCAATATTGTATCAACTTTTAATTAACAATTTCTTAGTTAATAATTTTTAGATATGCTATAAGAAAATGGTAATCAGTATAATACATGATTGATTATCTTAAAAGTGATAATACTAACATATAAAAAATTTAACATTTTGATAAACTTATGCACGCATAAAGATTCGTTCTTTTGTGAAGAGTATGAATTTCTAATCAATTATTTACGAAACTGAATACGATTTAAATAGTTTATAAACGACGTATAGAGCCATTATTTTACTCGCATCTAGTTTCTTGATACAATTAAAAAACACTTAAAAGACACTCATGAAAAAGATTACATTTTTATTTGTTGTAATCCTTATGGCAATCGTTGGAGAAACGTTTGCGCAAGGGATCATTACAGGAACGGTATTCAATGCTGATTCAAATGCTCCATTACCAGGAGCAAATGTTATTGAAGTGAGAACTTCTAATGGAACATCATCAGATTTTGATGGTAAATTTACACTTAATGTAAATAGCCTTACAGGAACGATTAATATTTCTTATGTAGGATTTGAGTCTAAAAACATCACTTATGATGTTACTAACGGAAATCAAGATCTTGGAATAATTAATTTAAATCTTGACAATGCTCTGGAAGAAATTATAATAACAGGAGTGCTTGATATTGCTAAAGATAGGCAAACTCCCGTAGCAGTATCAACCATTAGAGCATCAGAAATTCAAGAAAAGCTTGGATCACAAGAATTACCAGAAATCTTAAATAACACGCCTTCTGTATATGCCACCAGACAAGGAGGTGGATTTGGAGATGCACGAATAAACATCCGTGGTTTTGATCAAGAAAATACGGCAGTTCTTATTAATGGTATTCCTATAAATGATATGGAAAACGGAGCTGTGTTTTGGAGTAATTGGGCTGGTCTATCTGATGTTACTACTGCCATGCAAGTTCAAAGAGGTCTAGGTTCATCTAAACTTGCGATCTCTTCTGTAGGAGGAACAATAAATGTTGTTACACGATCTGCAGATCGTGAAAAAGGAGGTTTTATAAGTACTAGCGTAGGTAACGGAAATTATCTTAAAACTATCATGTCATATTCAACAGGTATGAATGAAAAAGGATGGTCTTCTTCTTATCTTTTTAGTAGAACCGCTGGGGATGGATATACAGACGGAACTTCATTTGAAGGGTTTAATTACTTTATAGGCGTAGGTTATAAACCTAATGATAAACACGATTTCAACTTTACATTAACAGGTGCGCCTCAACAACATAACCAAAGAAGTTTTGCTCCTTCCCTTAGAGATTATATAAGATATGGAAACGGGGTTGATAAACCAAGAATAAAGTATAATAGTGACTGGGGAACTAGAGGTGGAAAAGAATTTACTTTTGGCGGTAATTTTTACCACAAGCCTATCACTTCTTTAAACTGGGATTGGAATATTTCTGAAAAAGCCACATTATCTTCATCTATATATGCATCATTTGGTAGGGGAGGCTCTATAGGTTCTATAGGACAAATAGATGAGCAACGCTCTTTTAGATCTTCTTTAAAAACCCCAACAGGTTTAATAAGAGTCGATGACATTATTTCTTTTAATTCAGGAGGAACTATTAATGGTTTCGATGATCCTAGACAAGGATATACAGGTGGTGGTAATCCAGAGTTTCAGGGAATGTTCGTAAATGGAAACAATAGCAATTCTAATTATGTTGATGACGAAGCCCATGTAGATGGTTTAGAAAACGGAATCTCACAACGTTCTTCTATAAACTCCCATAACTGGTATGGAGCTATTATAAATTTTAACAATCAGATTAATGATAACTGGAATTATGATGTAGGAGTTGATATTCGCACATACAAAGGGATTCATTATAGAAGATTAGTTGATCTTTTAGGGGCAGACGTTTATGTTGACAATGATAATATAAATCAACCATATAGATTCACTACAGAAACATATAAACCAACTGCAGGAAATGCATTTAATGTATTTTCAAGTATAGATGATGAATTTAAAATAGATTATTATAACGAAGGTATTGTAAACTGGCTTGGAGGTTTTGGTCAAGTTGAATATACTAATGGTGTTATTTCTGCTTTTGTTCAAGGTTCTATTTCTCAACAAGGTTTTAAAAGAATTGATTATTTTAATTATTTAGATTCTGATCCTGAGCAAGAATCAGATTTTGAGAATATATTGGGTGGAAATGTCAAAGGTGGATTAAACTGGAATATTAACGAGGTTCATAATGTGTTTGCCAATGCAGGATACTATTCCAAACAACCTAAATTTGATGCAGTATTTCCTAGTTTTATTTCTAATGACATTAATGAAAATTTAGAAAACGAAAAAATAATTGGGGTTGAACTAGGATATGGAATAAGGTTTTCTGGATTTAGAGCAAATATAAACCTATATAGAACTTCATGGTCAGATCGTTTCGAAAATACAAATGTTACATTTAATGTAAATGGAACAGAAATAAGGGGATCTGCTAACCTATTAGGAATAGAACAAGTACATTCAGGTATAGAAATTGATTTTAATGCTAAACCATTAGATATTTTAGATATTAATGGCCAGTTTTCATATGGAATATGGGAGTATAACGGAAACCCAAATGCTACATTTTTTGATGAAAGTAACAACCCTATAACTGGATTAGATGAGATTCCTGCAAGAGCAAATTTATCTTTAGATGGTGTAAAAGTCGGAGATGCTCCACAATTAACAGCAAGTTTAGGAGCTGCTCTCAAAGTAATAAAAAATATGAAAATAGATGCAAATTATCGTTATGTGGATAAATTATTTGCAGACTTTGATGCAACAAGAATAACTGATGATGGCGCCTTAGAGCTTCCTTCTTATGGATTATTAGATGCTGGCTTTTCATATAAAATGGAATTAAGTAATAATAAATCCGTAGGTTTCAGACTTAACGTGTATAATGTGCTTGATGAAATATATATATCTGAATCAGACACTAATAATTTTGCAGAAGAAGGAGATGATACCTATGACGGTATTGCAACTTCAAATAGAGTATTCTTTGGTGCAGGAAGAACCTGGAATGCCAGTTTACAGTATAGCTTTTAAGGTATAGAAAAAGGATTTATATTTCCTTAAACCCTTCTTTCGATTATCGAATGAAGGGTTTGTTTTTATAGAATCATTCTATTTATCAATTATTATTTTAAGAATAGATATCCTTTTTTAGTACATGACAAAAATTAACTGTGAATAGTAATACGCCTAATAATTTTATGGTTTATCAAGACCTCACTGGACTGCCTAATAATTTTAGGACAAAATTTTTAAGCCACTTTTCTGTTTTTATT
>CAKMZM010000149.1 GCA_929200365.1 uncultured Flavobacteriaceae bacterium
TTTGATGGATTAGGTGTCTATTCTGCAACCAAAGGCGCCTTACGTGCTTATCAGCGTGTTTTAACCTCTGAGGTAAAATCCAGAGGTATTCGTGTTAATTCTATTGCACCAGGACCTATTGAAACACCGCTTTATGGTAAAATGGGACTTCCAGAAGATGTTGTAGAAGAAATGGGTAAAGGTTTTGCTCAACAAGTACCATTAGGTAGATTCGGAACTGCTGAAGAAGTTGCAAAATCAGCTTTATTTCTAGCCTCAGAAGATGCTTCTTTTATTAATGGTGTGGATTTAGAAATTGATGGTGGACTAAGCCAAATATAAAATACTTCTTAATGATAAAAGGTTGATTTCTATAAAAATCAGCCTTTTAAATTTATTTCAATTCTCTTATAATTTTTCTTAATATTATTATTCCTCAAAAATTCAAAACACTAGACTTCTTGCATAACACACTGATTATTTGTATATTATCCCTTCAAAACTCATTGTGCATATAAAAAAAATAGGTTTTTTCGCACAATTTCCAGACAAATCCCATCTGGTATATATTTCTTAAAACCACTATACTATGGGAGAAAATAATCATAACCACAAATGGTCTCGTCAAACAGAATTATATAAAAATTTCTTCAAGAAAATAATATCTGTCAAAATAAATAGACACAGCTATATTTATCATAAAATAATAATACTTCAGAATAATAAGCCTATCCCAGATAAATTCTTTTGGATATATAGCTTATTCTTCAATTCAAAAACGTTCTCAACCTTCAAGCTTAATTCTAATAGCATACATCATTTATATAACTATAAAGATAGTTTTCACTACACATTCGATAAAAACAGTTCTACTTCCCCAGTAGAGATTCTATAAAGTAAGTATCGGATTGTCATATTTATTGTTTAACATATTCAAAATAATTGCCTCACGTAAAATTTATTAACAAAAAAACAATTAGGATGAAAAAACTGCACAACAAAGTAGCCGTTATTACAGGAGCAAATAGCGGAATCGGATTAGCAACAGCCAAATTATATCTAGAAGAAGGCGCCAAAGTAGTACTCTCAGGAAGACGCCAAGATGCATTAGATAAAGTTTCAAAAACACTTGTAGGGGATTTTATAACTGTTACTGCAGATGTAGCCAAACCAGAGGATAACAAAAAATTAATTAAAGAAGCTATAGATAAATATGGTAAAATTGATATCCTTTTTCTTAATGCTGGTGTTGTTTTACGCCCTACTCCAACACATGAGATCACAGAACAACATTATGAAGAAGTTTTTAATATTAATGTAAAAGGACCAATGCTAGCTATTAAAGAGGCTTTACCACATATCAATAATGAAGGAACAATATTATTTAATAATTCTGTCGTTACACAACGTGGTTTTGATGGTTTTGGAGTTTATTCTGCCACCAAAGGGGCATTACGTGCTTATCAAAGAGTTTTGACATCAGAGGTTAAATTAAGAAAAATACGTGTAAACTCTATCGCTCCAGGTCCTATTACTACTCCTATCTTCAGTAAAATGGGATTATCAAAAGATGTTTCAGAAGAGATGGGCAAAGGTTTTACTAGACAAGTACCATTAGGTCGTTTTGGAACTCCAGAAGAAATAGCAAAATCTGCTTTATTTTTGGCATCAGATGATGCTTCTTATATTAATGGTATAGAACTGGAAGTTGATGGGGGAATGAGCCAGATTTAATTGCTACTATATTTCTATCACAATATAGACAAAAAACGACTATATCAAATCAAGATCAAAGAATTTGTTGTTAACTGATTGATGGCATGTCTGTGAGGTTTTATAAACTATTTTAAGGTCAAAAAAACCTCACAGAATTTTCCAATTAGTAACAATGCTACTATTTTTTAAAATATAAAGCTCAGGTGATCCTGATCAGGTAATTGTGTCCATTGCTCACATAACTCATCAAAATCAGATTTGATTTTTTTAACATCAGATAACTCCATTTTTGGAGGTTGAATTGACATCGTATTTGTTTCCCAGGTAACCAAAGAAATAAATTCTTCTATTGTACTAGAACCCGAACCTAATGCTTGAAGATTTCTAGTTAAAATCTCAGCAAGCCATGATTCTTTTCCTAAGGTTTTAATAATTTCTTTATTAGAAAGGTCTTCTATAGTCATCCCAGATTTTATCATTCCATAAAATCCTTGTTTTAAACCAAAATAAGACTCTACAACAAAATGTGCCATATCATGATTAGGGAAATCAGGACCTAAGTCAGTACTGGTTATACTGCCATCTGCTCTAATACAAGACAATATATTTCTTCTATTATCTTTTATAATTCGTATTTCCATTATTCTTTACTCAATTAAAGAAACACCATTAAGATCTGTAGTAAGCACATCACTCATATAATCAAAATACGGTCTTAGTAATTCATAATGATATACTACTTTATCCAAAAAATCAGGTGCAAAAACCTCGGTATCTGTAAAGTTATGAGTTACAAAAAATGATTTATTTTTGATCAAATCAATATTAGGATGATCTTTGCTAAATCCTTTGGGTGCTGTTTTTACCTGATTTGAAGAGTCAAACCCATTAAATGCTTTCTTGAAATCTACATTTGATAATATTTCGCGAATCTCTTGATCATCCATTTCAAATTCTTTCCTAACCCGCAATAAATCTGCTGGTTCTGGGCTAAAAAAACCTCCTGCCATAAGTGAATTATCTGGTTCTAATCGTAGGTAATAACTTCCTCTCCTATGTGCTCCCGCCCTACTAAAAATTGCACTACGATGTACATTATATGGTGTTTTATTTTTACTAAAACGAATATCTCGATTAATTCTAAATACTTTGGTTTTTTCGATCTCATCTTTCTCATTTAATCGTTCTGCCACAGATGCATAAAACGTTTTTAATATTTTTTCATTACTTTGATATTGTTTTTTGTTTTCTGTCATCCAATCTCGATGATTGTTCTGTTTTAAATCTTTTAAAAATTCAAATATTGTTTTTGGTATGGTACTCATAACATATTCTTTGATCTTAAAAATACTAAAATCTATTTTCTCTATAGAAATTTAACTAAAATTTATAGAATACGGTAGATCAAAACCTGCATTATTTCAATAAAACCAAGTTATTAGAATTGATCTAATAGATAATTTATCAAATCTGTTGTAGTTACTATACCTACCAGCTTATCGTTATCTACTACTGGTAATGCATGAAATTCTTTTTTTGACAATAGTTCTGCAACTTCTTTAATTGTAGTACCAGAGCTTACACTTATCAGGTTTTTTGCCATTACCTGTTCTATAGTAAACATCTCGTAAACTACTGTATCAACATCTTGCTCATCTATTTCTACAGCATCAGCAAAACTTATACGTAGCAAATCTGTATAACTTAACATACCAATAATAGTATGACCATTAACTACAGGAATATGACGAATATTATTTTCTTTAAATAACTTTTCCGCTGTTTCTAAACCATTAGTATGATTTAAGGTAATTACATCGGAGGTCATAATTTTGGAAACAGGTGTTCTTTTTTTCATTCTATTAGGTTTAAATTCTATATTAAAGATAGTACCAAATTCATAAAATGATTATGACAAATATCAGTTAATAAATTGAAAATTTGCATCGATTTCACAATACATTATTCACTCCTATTTTGGATCAATTCATATTGGTTACACAGAAATACTAGCAAATCACTAAAACAATGATTTGCGCAAGATTTTTTTCTAGAGGGTTATATATAGTATTATAGTTAATAGGTCTTTTTTCATGTATTTTTTTTTAAATTTCTATCACTAAATCGTATACGATTATATTGTTTTTTAATCCCAATCTAGCAAACGTTTTTCTCCTTTTAGTTTTTGAATTTTGGTTACATTCTGAGACATTTCGATAACTCCTTTATAATTTTTGTGTTTATCTCTAATTGCAAAATATCGGATATGAATTACCTGATTTCTGTAATTAAACCAGAATTCTGCCACATCTTTTGTACCTGCTCTAAATTCATCTACTATACGTAGTACCATATCTACACTTTTTGGAGGGTGACAAAAACGAACTTCTCTTCCTATAATCCCTTTGCTTCTGGGAAAAACACGATCTTCTCCCCGATTATAGAAAATAACTTTGTCGTTTTCATCTACATAGGTAATATCAACTGGTAAATAACTGAGCAATAAATTTACCTGATTTGGAGTCATATAGCCCTCATCATAATGAAAGGTATCTTCTAAAGAAAATGGTAAATCACGTTTGGTAAAATCCTTTCCTGGATGAATATATGATACCTCTACTGCGGGATATGGTCTTGGTTTTTGAGGTAACATCCATCCCATTTCCTCATCACCTTCATAAAATTCTTTCCAGTCTCCTTCGTTAAGCATTTGCATCGCAATAGGGAACAATCGCATATCTTCAATAGTTAAAAGATGTTTTATTCCTTCAATCAAATGTGGAAGGTTTTCTATAATTTTAGTTATATTTCTCTCTGCATTATGTACATTTAACAATCTAATTTGATCCCTTAGATTGTCATGAAAAGACCACATACCTCGGCTAGGACCGTTCCACCCATGTTTTTCTAAATACGGAAATAGCTGGTTCTCTTTTCGAGCAAATCGTTTTTCTATAGTTGTTAACTGGTTAAATATATTAAAGTACTTTTGAAAATTTGTTTCAACATCTACTTCATATAACTCTACTAGCAATCCCTGAATGAGTTCACTTTCCTGATAATACACATTTACAGGGTGACCTTCTGGTAATTTTTTTACTTCTGAAAAGAAAGAGTTCATTTAATTTTGGTGTTTAATCTTCTCGTATAATTTTACTAATGATTGCAATAGCTCTGTTGGTGTTGTTAAAATTTGATAATGGTTTTGCCCAAACATTTGTGGCAAATAATATTTTGCTTGTGCTTCAATTGCTAGGGCATACGAATTTATTTGGCGTTCATTGAGTTCTCGCAAGGCTTGTTTTATATCATTGATTCCATATTTGCCTTCATATCTATCATAATCATTTGGTTTTCCGTCAGAAATAAGAATAATCCACTTATTCTTAGTAGTTCTTTTATCCAACAATGTTCCTGAATGTCGAAGTGCAGGTCCAATACGAGTATACCCTCCTGGTTCTACAGCTCCTACTTTAAATTTTGCTTTACCCCAGTTATCATCAAAGCCTTTAATCGTTATATAACTAGAATGATTTCTAGTTTTAGAATAGAAGCAATTGATCGAGAAGTCAATATTAAATTCATCTAATATTTCGCCGAAAAGAATGGAAACTTGTTTTTCTACATCAATAATCCGATTACCAGCAGCATAGCCATCACTAGATAAACTAATATCTAACAGCAGTAAAACAGATAGCTCTTTTTCTTTTTTTTGTTTTGATAAATATATTTTTTCTGATGGAGTTATACCAGAATGTACATCGACAAACAAGTCGGTTATGGCATCTAAGTCAAACTCCTCTCCTTGTGTCTGTCTACGTTGCTGCTGATATTTATTATTAACTGTTGTCAGCATTTTTCTTAGACCAAGCAGTGTGGGTTCATTTTTCGATATTGTTTTTTTATAATATCCAACATCTGTTTTTAGAATGGTTTTGGGATATACTTTGCAAAAATTATCTTTATAAGCATGCTTGGCATAATTCCATTCATCATAAGAGATAAAATATCCTTTTTCATTTCTTTCAGCACTTTCTGCTACAGTTGTATTTTCAATAAAATCTGCCTGATAAACAGAATGCGCAGTATCATCAACTCGCACAGTGTATTTCATATTTAAATCTTCTAAAGCATTTGCATGATCATCTAGTTCATCACTACCATCCATGTTTTTAAAATTCCCTCCAAATTCATCTGCCGTTTCCACTTTTTCAAACTGATGTTGCAAAACAGCGTCTTCTATTTGTTTTTTATCTACTTGTGTCGAAATTATTTCTTCTACAGCATTAGCTTTCAAAGTTGTTTTTGGCTGCTCTGGGTTGGCTGTTTTTATTTTTTCGGTAAAATCATTCAATGTTTTATCAGGTATTTCTTCAGGCATATTACGCATCCACTTTCCATAAATAAATGAATAATCTATTCGCGTTTCTTTTTTAGTTTTTTCTGCGTAATACGCTATGAATTTTTGGAAATAATTCTCGGCAATCGGGAAGTCTTCAAATAAACATTTTAATACTCTTGATGAAGTATCCAAGGCCAGGGTTCGGGATTCTTCTAATGAATGCTTTAAAGTATCATCCCAGTTTAGATCTAATTTTTTTTGAGTAGCCAGATATAATACTCTAAATAGATAAAAAGAAATGTTTTCTTTAATTGTTAAAAATTCAGCATATTTTGAAGGTAAAAAGAAGTTGTTATTTTTATAACCACCTTCTCTTTCTGCTTCATAAATTTCTATAGGTTTACCTGTAATGGCTCTTGCAAAAATGGTTAAACGAGGTTTTATATCGTTTAATTTTACTACATAAGTTAGATTTGCTTCTTTTTTCTTTCTACGACGTTTGAAATAATAGGCAAATTTGGTAAAGATATATTCATCTGGTTCAAACTCAAACATAATTTTAGTATTGATATGGTACATTTTGGTATAGAGTAGCTAAGAGCATTTTTGAACACTCATTACCAAATATTTTGTATTTTAAACTATATCATCAAATCACACAGATCTTTTAAAGCGTTCATCACCTCTAGATCATCTGTTAAAGGTTCTACAATAGCTACATGTACTGCAAGGCGTTTTGGTAATCCAGAGTGAATTAATTTTGCAGCATCTACTAGCAATCGTGTCGATACAGTTTCGGTTAGACCCAACTCGGTTAGGTTTCTTATTTTGTTTGCAATGTTTACGAGTTTCTTGGCATCAGCCAGAAGAACATCTGTTTCATTTATCAAAATATCTGCTTCGATTTTAGGCTCTGGATAATTAAACGATACCGCTACAAAACGTTGCCTAGTTGAAGGTTTTAACTCTTTAAACCCTTTTTGATATCCAGGGTTAAAAGAAGCAACTAACATAAAATCGGGATGTGCTTTTATGGTTTCTCCTAACTTATCAACAAATAATTCTCTTCTATGATCTGTAAGTGAATGAATAGCAACAATCACATCTGGTCTAGCCTCTGCAATTTCGTCTAAATAAAGAATCGCTCCTATTTTAACCGCGGTGGTTAATGGACCATCTAACCAGATGGTCTCGGCTCCTTTAATAATATACCTTCCAATTAAATCGGTAGAAGAGGTTTCTTCATGGCAACTAACTGTAATTAAGGGTTTACCTAATTGATATGTCATATACTCGATAAATCTTGATTTACCAGTACCTGTAGGACCTTTTAATAAAAAAGGAATTTTACTTTTATAAGAATGCTCAAAAACTTCTATCTCTTTGGCAACGGGTTTATAAAAAGGAGGATTAAGGAGTACTTCAGTAATCTTTTGGGATAGTACTGTTTTGTTTCCGTTTGAAGCAATATGATCCATAATTTTATTGTTTTTTAAATTGAAAAAGGTCTAAAAAGTTATGAGTAGTAACAAATGAAGTATATCAAATTGTTTTATCATTTTAACATTAATAATATATCTACATTATATGGGGGGAAAGGTAGATACATAAACGCAATATGCCTTTTTAGACCTTAATCTTAAAGAAGAAAATTATATTTTATAATTAATTAGATTTCATGTACTTGCATTGCTTCATCAGTAGGGCGACCATGTTTTATAAAATCAATTATATATAATATGATTCCGATAGTAAATAGTGTTGCACAAAGAATCAATACAACAAAGTGAATGCTAATTTCTTTTTGTACAGCCATAAATTCCATTTTAAACTTACGTTCTAAATATACCTGAGCAACGCCAGCAACACCAAAAGCAACTGTCATACCTATCATTCCTATATTTGATGTCCAGAATGAAGTTCTTCCTCTTACGCTATTGTACAATTTTCTCCCTGTTAGATTTGGCAAAGAATAACTAATAATTGCAAGTACGATCATTGCATATGCTCCCCAAAAAGCAAGATGACCATGCATGGCGGTAACCAAGGTACCGTGAGTATATAAATTAGTTTGTGGTAAAGTATGAGCAAAACCTAATAGTCCTGCTCCTACAAAAGATACAATTGCTGATCCTATAGTCCAAAATAATGCTATGGTATTAGGGTGTTTTTTCTCCCCTTTTCGATACATATTTACTGCAAAAAGTGCCATTGCTAAAAAGGCCAGAGGTTCTAGAGCAGAAAATATACCGCCTACAATTAACCATATTTTGTTAACTCCTATATAATAGTAATGATGACCAGTACCTAAAACTCCTGATAAAAAAGTTAGTCCCACAATAACATATAACCATTTTTCTATAACCTCTCTGTCAACTCCTGTAAGCTTAATTAACAAAAAAGAAAGTATACCTCCCATAATAAGCTCCCAAACCCCTTCTACCCATAAATGTACAACCCACCACCGAAAGAACGAATCTGTCACTTGGCTATCGAATGGTAACATCCCAGGCAGATACAATAGAGCAGCAAACAATAGTCCCATAGA
>CAKMZM010000150.1 GCA_929200365.1 uncultured Flavobacteriaceae bacterium
TAAATGAACACCTATATTTATTGTATTTTATAGTTGATTTGATATAAGATTTTTACAGATTTTAAAAATCGATCTCGTTCTGTGCAACCAGCCAGCACCCTAATTTTCCTAATTTATCAGTAGATAAGATTTTTATAATAGTCTTTTGTATGAACTGCCAAAATAGGTGTTGCATCTAGGATATTGGGCTGAAAGAAACTCTCTTCTTTGCAAGCCTCTTCATAAAGCAATTGTTTAGCCAATAGTTCATATTTAATCATCGGAAACCGATGCTTTTCTGGCAAAGGATGTGTATAGATCGAGTGATATGCTATTTTGAGCATGTTTTAATCTTCGAAACGATACAGTTTGTATATTCTATCTTTTTTATCAAAAAAACCAAAATGAATATTGCCTTTGTGTAAAAAAATGTTTTTTGCTAATGGTTTTTTAAGTGTACTCTCAAATTACTTTCTGTAGTAGACATCGATAATAGTGACGAAATAATAGATTGTCGCTCTGTATCTCCACAACTCACAAAATAATCTTTAAAATCTTCTGGGATCATAACTTAAATTTTATAAAGCAAAGATAAAACATATTTATATTAGAACTTAGCCATTATAAATAGTTTATTTAGTCAACTATATCTAATATTTTTAAACTACTTGTTATGTCAGTATTATTTATTTTTACAAGTTTAATTTGACCAGTAATGAAATTACACCTTAAAATGCTCAACTTAGAATCATTTGAATAAATCAAGTTAATATATTCATTATTAGTTAGTCTAAATATTGAACTTCCAAAGACATCCGCTAATCCATAGATTGTATTATTTGATTTGTCTACAATAGATTTGTTATTGAAGTTAATTTCAACTGGTTTACCGCTATTTGTAGAACTTGAACCTTGAATAACTTGCATTAAGGCAAGTTTTGTTTTATTTATAACAGCTAATCTCCAACCATTTAATTGTTTTCCATCAAACATGAGTTCGTTTACTGAGTTAGTAATTAAATCTATTTCCAAAAAACCTTCTTCCAAAGTAGATATGTATACTTTATTATCAACTTGAACTAATGAAGTGATTGAATCTTGATTAAAAGTGATTCCGGTATTTGTTATTGAATAGTCGGAAGTGTTAATAGTAATTAGATATTTTGGAGAATTAGAAATTAATCCGTTTGTTGATAATACACCTATTAAATTGTTCCCATTCCAATATAAATCAATTATACTCGGTTCATCACCTATAATAGACGATGGCAATTTTAGTGAGATCGATTCTGTTGTTTTGGTTTGTCTATTATAGATTAATAAATTATTTGTTGGATTTGGATTAGATATGTATTCAATTAAAAATATTTTCGATTTAGAGCTTGTTATAGTCCTTACGAAGGGACTAGAAATAATATTATTTATTTGTCCAACTTTATTAGTGTTTCCAGTATTGTTTCCTATCTCATAGAGTTGCCCATTCTTTGTGGAAACTAATAATTTATAATCATCCTTAATTTGATTGTTTTCATCACTATTTGAAAGGGAATCGCCATTATCTGAAAGTGAGTTATCACTATTTTGACAGGAAGTAAATAGCGTAACTATAATTAAGATAGTGTAGTAAGATGTTTTTTTCATTATTTTTCTAATTGATTTTAAGTTAACTAATAATCGCCCCAGGATTCACTCCATCCTCATCAGGATTTAAGAATACCAGTTTTCCTTCAGGTGTTTCGGTCATTAAGATCATGCCTTCACTTTCTACACCTCGTAATGCTCTTGGAGCAAGATTAACCAATACAGTTACCTTTTTACCTACAATTTCTTCTGGAGAAAAGTGTTCGGCAATACCCGAAACGATTGTTCTGGTATTAATTCCTGTATCTACCTTAAGTACCAAAAGCTTTTTGGCTTTAGGCATCTTTTTGGCTTCGATGATTGTTCCTACACGAATATCTAATTTGGTAAAATCATCAAAAGTCGCTGTATCTTTTTGTGGTTCTACTACTTTGTTTTCAGCTTCGTTAGCTTTTTTAGTTGCTTCCAATTTGTCTAGTTGTTTTTGGATTTCGGCATCTTCGATTTTAGAGAATAGCAATTCTCCTTTTTCTATTTGGTGTCCTACAGGAAGAAGTATCTCTTTTGTTGCAATTTCATTCCATCTGGATTGCTGATCGAGTTTCGAAAAGCTAAGCATTGATTTTAATTTTTGCGAAGTGAATGGTAAAAACGGTTCTGATAGCGTAGCTAATGCAGAGGCAATTTGCAAAGCAACATACATAATGGTTTTAGTACGCTTTTCGTCTGTTTTAATCAATTTCCAGGGCTCTTCATCTGCCAGATATTTATTTCCTAATCGGGCAATATTTAGTAATTCCTGGCTGGCTTCTCTAAATCGATATCGTTCGATAGAACTTGCAATAACAGCAGGATAGGCTTTAAGCTCTGCTAAGGTTTGCTCATCAACTTCAGAAAAAACACCTAGTGAAGGTACGACACCATCATAATATTTATTGGTTAATACAACTACTCTGTTAATAAAGTTTCCGAATATGGCAACCAGTTCATTGTTATTTCGTGCCTGAAAATCTTTCCAGGTAAAGTCATTGTCTTTAGTTTCGGGAGCATTGGCGGTTAATGCATATCGCAATACGTCTTGTTGATCAGGAAATTCTTCTAGGTATTCATGCAGCCATACCGCCCAGTTTTTTGATGTAGAGAGTTTATTACCTTCAAGATTTAAAAACTCATTGGCAGGCACATTCTCGGGGAGTATATAACTCCCTTCGGCCTTGAGAATACTAGGAAAAATAATACAGTGAAAAACAATGTTATCTTTTCCTATAAAATGAACTAATTTTGTATTCTTATCTTTCCAGTAAGGCTTCCAGTCTTTTCCTTCTCGTGCTGCCCATTCTTTGGTAGAAGAGATATATCCTATAGGAGCATCAAACCATACATACAATACTTTTCCTTCTGCACCAGCTACGGGAACAGGAATTCCCCAATCTAAATCACGTGTTACTGCGCGGGGGCGTAATCCATCATCTACCCAGGATTTGATTTGGCCATATACATTGGTTTTCCAATCTTTTTTATGCCCGTCGAGAACCCATTCTTTTAGAAAACTCTCATATTGATCTAGTGGTAAAAACCAGTGTTTGGTTTGTTTTAGGATGGGCTCTGCACCAGAAATTGTTGATTTTGGATGGATCAGATCTGTTGCATTAAGAGAACTACCACAATTTTCGCATTGATCACCATATGCTTCTTCGTGATTGCATTTAGGACAGGTACCTATTACAAATCGATCTGCCAGAAATTGATCGGCCTCTGGATCATATAGCTGTTCTGATGTTTCTTCTGTAAACTTGCCATCATCATATAATTTCTTGAAAAATTCTGAAGCGGTTTCATGATGAATAGTAGCAGAGGTTCTGGAGTAGTTGTTAAATGAAATCCCAAAATCTTCAAAAGATTTTTTTATAATGGTGTGGTATTTATCAATAATTACTTGTGGCGAAACCCCTTCTTTTTTTGCGCGCATAGGGATAGCAGCACCATGCTCATCACTACCACAAATAAAAGCAACATCATTACCTGTCATTCTAAGATAACGTGAGTAAATGTCTGCGGGGACATAAACCCCAGCTAAGTGACCTATATGAATAGGACCATTGGTATATGGTAACGCTGCTGTAATTGTATATCTTTTCTTTGTGCTCATAATGCTAAAAAATAAGGCACAAAGGTAGTAAAAACAGTAGCAAAATATTGCTACTGTACCTTTCAATTATTTTGAACAACTAAGGATTGTCATACTTGTAAGTTTTATGAAATCAAGATCGACCTGCTATAATTACCATTATTGGTCTCAATATGATATACATAGGGTCCTGTACTTAGCCTTGTATTGGCAGATTGCTTTACATCAATAACATGTTGCCCCTCTATAAGCACCTCATTTCTTAAAGTAGCTACTTTTTGACCTACTATATTATACAATGCAATATCGATATGAGTGGTTTCTGGATTTGTAATATTGATATAAGCTTGGCTATTTTCATAGGTGACAATATGTGTAATCCCTTCACCATCAATAGGAATATTTGGATTTACACCAGAACAATTGAACCCTAAATCCAAGGATTCAAAAGAACTACCCAGAAGGACTCTTCCTACGGTATTTTCATCAATACATAACCAATCTTTCATTACCGTGGCATATACTTGTCTAAAATCTGTGGTGTTAAATACATTACCTCCCCGGGTTAGATTAGATAAATCGGGATGTTCTCCAGCAAAGCCATTTCCGTTAAGAGCAGAACCAAAAAACATGGTTGGTGCTGCAGTACCATGATCTGTTCCCAGAGATCCATTTTCTCGAAATCGCCTACCAAATTCAGACATGGTCATGGTAAGTACTTTATCATCCCATCCTTCCGCAGTAAGATCTTTATAGAAAGTACTAATGGCTTCAGAGAATGAGTTAAGTAACTCCTGGTGTCTTTGTATTTGATTGTTATGAGTATCGAACCCTCCTAAAGTCACTAAATATACTTTGGTTCCCAGATTTCCTTTAATTAATCGGGCAATGATACTTAATTGCCTGCCCAGACTATCATCTAGATAGCCTGTGAAATCGGTAGATCTTTCGTAAGCGGCACTAATTACATCGGCATAGGTAAATGTAGTATTTGTAACTTCTCTAAGGTGTCGTACCCTGTCGTCATATGTACAGTCTCCAAGACCATCTAGGCTATAGGAAGTGCCATTTTCTGCAATTTGCAATAATCTTCTGGGATTAGATACGGCAAAAGAGAAATCATTCTCTGGACCTTTAAAAATTAAGTTCCCTATACTTCCAATCTGTATAGAAGGAGGACTTGCAGGTGGGTTAAAAATATAATCAGGGTAAATTTCCTGAAAATACCGCCCCATAAAACCAGTTCTATCTTCTTCTACTAAGTTGGTATTGGCATAAATATCAGAACCTTTAAAATGAGATAAAGATGAATCTTCGTATCCTACACCATGAACAACTCTCATCTGGCCATCACCCCAAACACTTTCTAGTTTGTTCATGGGTTTTGGCATTGCATAATCTTCATCAAGTGTTATAAACTCACTTGGAGGAATTTTTATAAGAGGTCTGGCATTGGCATAAATGTCATAATCATAAACAGGTATAATGGTATTAAACCCATCATTACCTCCTTGTAATCTAACAAGAATTAGAATATTTTCATTTGGAGCTTGGCTCAGCGCTATTGATAGTGGAGAAGGTCGCGAAACCGAAAGAGATGTGTTTCCTAACATCATTGATCCCCCACCAACAAGACCTAATGCCTGAAGAAAAGATCTTCGATTCCATTTTATATGATCTTCGGTATTACAAGATCCATCTTTTTTTATATTTTGAGAGTGATTATTTTCGCACATAAGATTTTATTTAAGTTGGAATTCAGGAATTTCTGCAATATAATTTATCAAAGCAGCAAATTGTTGAGGTACTTGAGGAAAACCTAAAGTCCACGTGCCATCTTCATAATAATTGTCTGGGATACCATCAATTTTAAAAACTCCCAGAGCTTCAGCAAAAATAATGGGATCATTAATTCCTCTTGGAAATAAATAATTTAAAATAGTTCTTACCACAAGCTCTACATCTGTAGTAGATACTAGCAGATTTCCATCGCTTTGTTCGCCAATTGGCATTCCTACTACAAAATCTCTAAACTGTTCTTGGTTATGTCCCCAAGCCTGACTAGCGATATATCGAATACTTTCCCAACGGCCAAGTAACAAATCTGGGCTAATCCAATCATCATCTCCTTGCCAGCCTTCTACATCAATTGGGTTTAATACGTCTTGCCCTAGTACCTCTACAGTACTTCGATAGAAATCAATATGATCTAGATTTGTGGGTAATGCAAATCCAATCTCATTAAAAAAACTTAGGTTTAAGTCACAAGGACTTTTGATAATTGCCCCTATAGCTTCTATATTAAAAAAATGCTCACTTTTAAAAAGTCGTCGTAATACCTCAGCAATATTATAATTATTATCGATAAATATTTGCGCCATCTCTGCAACAATAATTTCACTACAGGTAGGACTTACAAAATAGGTGTATAATTTTGAACATATAAAAGTTGCAACCTGATTGCTTCTTTCTTGAAATAAAATATTGATAACATCATCATAACTCCAGTTTCCGGTTTGCCCAAAAATAGTTTTAGACTCATTACTAAATTGTCCTGAGTCAAACAGAATATCACCCCAAGGGATATCATTTGTATCGACATACCCAGTTAATGCTTTTGCTGTTTCCTGGATATCATCTTCTGTATAATCATTATCTACTCCAAGAGTGAAAAGTTCATATAACTCCCGTGCATAATTCTCATTTGGTCTGTCTCTTACATTTTCATTGCCATTAAGATATACGAGCATAGCATTAGATATACCAATGTCGTATAAAAAATCTCTGAAATTTCCCAGTGCATGTATCTGAAGAAGATTATAATATTGAGATTGATATGCTGGACTACGATAATTACGGTCTTCTGTAACAAAATGATTGCTCCAAAATAAGGTAAGACGATCCCGTACTTTATTTTCAATCAAATCGTTTATCATTTGATTTTTACCTTGAGTTCTATAAAACCACAGGCTATTTTCTTCATTAGCCATTTCGGCAGCCTCAAACTGGTCTCTATTCCAGAATCCCCATATAGGAGGAGGTGTGGTATTTAGTGCAATGGCATCATTTATGAGTTGATCAACCAACGTAGAAGGATTTTGAGCCAAAGCAGCTAATACCTCTGCCTTTGACGCTCCAAAAGCAATTCTACGATATAAATGATTTATTTTACTTACGTTCCAGGGATTTCCTGAATCAGGAATATACTCAGCTAAGGAATCAAGATTACATGAAGTATCTGACATCATAGGCAATTAAAGTTTAAAAATAGAATAGAAGGGACAAACTTTTTTTGCAATATAATAGATTATAATGAAAGTCTTTGTTAATTAGTACTTCAAAAGCAAAAAAATTAAGAATTATACTACAAAAAATATCCGTAATTTCTTATAAGCTGTTATTTTTTTGTAGTCTAGGTCTTTACTATTTATCATTTAAATTCAAGAAAAATGCTAAAACCTGATTTTGTTAAAAAAGGAGATAAAATAGCAATCGTATCTACTGCGAGAAAGATCAATAAAAAAGAAATAAGAGAAGCGATAGCTCTACTGGAAAGATGGGAATTAGTTCCTGTAATTGGTTCAACAATAGGAAAAGAGAGTAATCAATTTGCGGGGTCAGATCAAGAACGAGCATCTGATTTTCAAAAGATGTTAGATGATAAGGAAATCAAGGGAATATGGTGTGCAAGAGGAGGTTATGGAACAGTAAGGATTATTGATAAAATTGATTTTTCAAATATTCTGAAATATCCAAAATGGATTATAGGATATTCTGATATTACTGTACTACATTCTCATCTACATAGGCTAGGAATAAGTTCATTACATGCGCCTATGCCAATAGATATTTATAAAGGAACAGAGGTGTCAATAGTTTCATTAAAAGATACTATTTTTGGAAAACAAGTTAAGTATACTATTCCTTCTTCTAAAAAAAATATTTTGGGAAACTCTAGAGGTGAGTTAATAGGAGGAAATTTATCTATTCTGTACTCTTTATGTGGTTCTGTATCTTCTTTAGACACTTCGGGTAAAATTTTGTGTATAGAGGATGTAGATGAATATCTTTATCATATTGACCGTATGTTACAAAACCTTAAACGTAACAGGTTTTTTGACAACTTATCTGGATTGATTGTTGGAGGAATGACCAAAATGCATGATAATAATATTCCTTTTGGTAAAAAAGCTAAGAACATTATTTTGGATCTTGTAAAAGAGTATGATTTTCCGGTAGCATTTAAATTTCCGGTGGGGCATATTGAGGATAACAGAGCTTTAATTCTGGGAGCAGAGGTCTCTTTAAAAGTTGAAAAAGATCAGGTAACATTAACATATGTGTAATTATGGCAGAGCATAATACTCTTGGTAAAAAAGGAGAAAAGATGGCAACTGATTTTCTTATCGAAAAAGGCTATGAAATTCTTGAAAGAAATTATCGGTATCTGAAACATGAGGTTGATATCATTGCCAGAAAAGAAAATATTGTCGTAGCAGTAGAGGTAAAAACCCGAAGTACTCCCGAATTTGGTAACCCTCAGGATTTTGTAAAACCCAAACAAATACAATCTCTCGTCAAAATTATTGATCATTATGTTACTGAGCAGGATTTGGATGTAGAAGTACGTTTTGATATCATCGCTATTATAAAGAATAAATTAGGTGTCAGATTAGAGCATTTAGAAGATGCTTTTTATCATTTTTAGGGTTAGGTGAAAAAAGTTTTTAATATTCCCTCCAGATACCCCTTTCCATGTACTCAATGGTTTTTTTCCAAACTCAGGTTCTCCCCAAAGGTCATCATCTGGGTGACCATGCCTGCCCGAATTAAACGTATCACCGTTACCCGATCGATATTGACCATTGCCTGTTGTGGTATTGTATCATAT
>CAKMZM010000151.1:0-3591 GCA_929200365.1 uncultured Flavobacteriaceae bacterium
ACTATCCTTTCAAACTTGCTTTTAAATACTCACGATTCATACGTGCTATATTTTCTAATGATATTCCTTTAGGGCATTCGATTTCACAGGCTCCTGTATTAGTACAGTTACCAAATCCTTCTTCATCCATTTGGTTTACCATTGCCAATACACGTTCTGTAGCCTCTACCTGACCTTGCGGTAGTAGTGCATATTGCGACACCTTGGCTGAAGTAAATAACATTGCTGAAGCATTCTTACAGGCAGCTACACAAGCTCCACAACCTATACATGTCGCTGCATCCATAGCTTCATCTGCATCTTTTTTAGGAATAGGGATAGCATTGGCATCTTGCGTATTTCCTGAAGTGTTTACAGAAATATATCCTCCCGCATGCTGTATACGCTCAAAAGAAGAGCGATCTACCATCAAATCCTTTACTACCGGAAATGCTTTTGCTCTAAATGGCTCTATATAGATCGTATCTCCATCATTAAACTTACGCATGTGTAACTGGCAGGTAGTAACCAAGCGATCTGGCCCATGAGGCTCTCCATTAATTTGCAATGAACACGCTCCACAAATACCCTCTCTACAATCGTGGTCAAAAACCACGGGTTCTTCACCTTTATTAATTAGGTCTTCATTTAACACGTCCAACATTTCTAAAAAAGACATGTCTCCTTCTACTCCAGAAATATTATAGTCTACTAACTTCCCTTTGGAATTAGCATCACTTTGACGCCATATTTTTAATGTAAGATTCATAGCTTTTTATTTATAAGAACGTGTTTTTAATTCAATATTTTCGAAGACCAGATCTTCTTTATGTAACTCAGCATCCTTAGGTTCACCTTTATACTCCCACGCTGCTACATACTTAAAGTTTTTATCATCTCTAAGCGCTTCTCCTTTTTGTTCTCCAGATTGTTCTACAGATTCTTCTCTAAAATGTCCTCCACAAGATTCATTACGATTTAATGCATCTTTGGCAAATAATTCTCCCAACTCTAAGAAATCAGCTACTCTTCCTGCTTTTTCTAGTTCTGGATTCATACTATTAACTGTCCCAGGAACTTTTACATTTTTCCAAAAATCCTCACGTAGTACTGCAATCTCTTCTATTGCTTCTTTCAGCTCTTTCTCATTACGAGACATTCCACATTTGTTCCACATGATTTTACCTAATTTTTTATGGTAATAATCTACAGAATGTTCTCCTGATCCGCTCATCAATTTCTCGATACGATCATTCACTTCTTTTTCAGCCTGATCAAACTCTGGTGTATCAGTTGGGATTTTTCCTGTTCGAATATCTTGAGACAAATAGTCTCCGATAGTGTATGGCAACACAAAATATCCGTCTGCTAGTCCTTGCATTAATGCTGATGCCCCCAAGCGGTTTGCACCATGGTCTGAGAAGTTTGCTTCTCCTGCAGCATAGCATCCTGGTATAGTTGTCTGCAAATTGTAGTCAACCCAAAGACCTCCCATTGTATAATGTACAGCAGGGTAGATCATCATCGGAGATTTATAGGGATTTTCATCTACGATCTTTTCATACATCTGAAACAAGTTTCCGTATTTGCTTTCGATAACTTCCTCTCCCATTTTTGTAATTTCTTCCTTAGAAGGGTTATGTATACCCGAGGTCATGGCTTTTTCTTTTCCATATCGCTGGATAGCTGATGCAAAATCAAGATATACTGCTTCTCCTGTTTTGTTCACTCCAAAACCAGCATCACAACGCTCTTTTGCTGCTCTTGATGCTACATCACGTGGTACCAGATTACCAAAAGCTGGATAACGACGCTCTAAGTAATAATCTCTTTCTTCTTCTGATAACTGTGTTGGTTTTAGCTTACCTGCACGTATGGCTTCTACATCTTCTTTACGCTTTGGCACCCATATACGCCCATCGTTACGTAATGACTCAGACATTAACGTTAATTTAGACTGATGATCTCCTGATACTGGTATACAGGTTGGGTGAATCTGGGTATAACAAGGATTTGCAAAGAAAGCTCCTCTACGGTGTGCTCTCCATGCTGCCATTACGTTACTTCCCATAGCATTGGTGCTCAAAAAGAATACATTTCCATACCCACCACTCGCCAATACTACCGCGTGAGCCGAATGACGTTCTATTTCTCCAGTAACCAGATTACGAGCAATAATTCCACGAGCTTTTCCATCAACTTTCACTAAATCTAACATTTCGTGACGGTTAAAGGCTTGTATTTTTCCTCTGTTGATCTGTCGATTCATAGCAGAATATGCTCCAAGAAGTAATTGCTGCCCTGTTTGTCCTTTGGCATAAAATGTACGGGATACTAATACCCCTCCAAAAGAACGGTTATCTAATAGTCCTCCATATTCACGTGCAAAAGGAACTCCTTGTGCTACACACTGATCGATAATATTTCCAGAAACCTCTGCTAATCGATATACATTAGCTTCTCGAGATCGATAATCTCCTCCTTTTACAGTATCATAAAACAATCGGTAATCAGAATCACCATCTCCCTGGTAATTTTTTGCTGCATTAATCCCTCCTTGTGCTGCAATCGAGTGTGCACGACGAGGAGAATCCTGATAGCAAAATGTTTTTACATTGTATCCAAGTTCGGCAAACGATGCTGCCGCACTTCCTCCTGCTAATCCTGTACCGACAACGATAACATCAATATTTCTTTTGTTGGCAGGATTAACCAGATTAATTTTATTTTTATAATTTGTCCACTTATCTGCCAGTGGACCTTCAGGTATTTTAGAATCTAAAATTGACATACTAGTGGTGTTTTTAATGAGTAAAATGAAGCACTATAGCAATAATAATAAACCCTACAGGAATTACTATCGCAAAAGCCTTTGCAAACTTGGTTGCTGCTACCGAATATTTATTATTAAATCCAACAGATTGAAACGAAGATGCAAATCCATGCCATAAATGCAATGCTAAAAACACAAACGAAAGCGCATATAGTCCTGTACGGATCGGGCTTTCAAACTTATGTAGCAATTCTGAATAATATCGTGTAGGATCCTCTGGAGCAAACTCTACGTATTTATGTACTATTTCTGGCACCCAAAAGTCATAAAAATGTAATCCCAAAAATGCGAGAATCACTACTCCAGAATAGATCATATTTCTAGACATCCACGAAGAATTAGCTCCCCCATTATATTTTGCATATTTAATTGCTCTGGCATTTCTGTTTTTGATTTCTAATACAAAACCCATTACAAAATGAAAAACTACTCCAAAAATAAGTACAGGCTGCAATGCAAATTGAACTAACGGATTTGTACCCATAAAATGAGATAACTCATTAAATGTATCTGCGCTGAAAATTGAAGTAAAATTAATGGTAAAGTGTTGTAATAAGAAGAAAACTAAGAAAAGTCCCGAAAGTGCCATGGCTACTTTTCTAGCTATTGAAGATTTTATCAATCCACCCATTATTTAAAATGTTTAATTAGTTGTGAAGCAAAAATAGGGTTCAATGCTTTTTTAGCCAAGCTAATCCCTAGGTTTATTTCGCTATTTATAATGAATATAAAAAAGAAAAAAGCTTTGTTCATTGCCAAATACTAAAACGTTTGAAATA
>CAKMZM010000151.1:3691-8563 GCA_929200365.1 uncultured Flavobacteriaceae bacterium
ATGTTGGTGACTTTAAACAAAAAACAATGCTTTTTTTTACAATTATGCTAATTTTACCTTATGCAAAATATTAATTCTAAACTTCCAGAGGTTTCAACTACCATATTTACAGTAATGAGCCAGTTAGCTCATCGATATGAAGCATTAAACCTGTCTCAGGGTTTTCCTGATTTTGAAGCAAGTTCGAAACTCATTGATTTGGTAAATCAGGCTATGCAAAATGGATATAACCAATATGCTCCTATGGCTGGATTGCTTTCTCTAAGAGAAATTATTACCCAAAAAACCAATTCGTTATACGGTAGTGATTACCATCCCGAAACCGACATTACCATTACTTCTGGTGCCACACAGGCAATTTTTACCATTATATCTGCTTTTATACATCCTGGGGATGAAGTGATTATATTTAAACCTGCCTATGATTCATATGAACCATCTATTAAATTATATGGGGGAACGATCATTCCGATTCAATTAACCGCTCCTGATTATCGTATAGATTGGCAAGAGGTGGCTTCTAAAATCACTTCAAAAACCAAAATGGTCATCATCAATACGCCTCATAATCCCAGTGGAAGTGTTTTGTCTAAAGAAGATATGCTTCAGTTAGAAAAATTACTAAAGAATACAGATATTATTTTATTAAGTGATGAAGTTTATGAACACATCATTTTTGATGGTCAGACACATCAAAGTGCTGCATTATTTCCTGAGCTGGCCGAACGTGCTTTTATTACTGCCTCGTTTGGAAAAACATTTCATACAACAGGCTGGAAAATGGGGTATTGCCTGGCTCCAAAAGATCTAATGGTAGAGTTTAGAAAAGTACATCAGTTTAATGTATTTTGTAGTAGTCATCCTATGCAATGTGCTCTGGCAGAATATTTAAAAACTCCCAAAAATTACCTTTCTCTTCCTGATTTCTATCAAAAAAAGCGAAATATTTTCTTATCTATGATCAAGGATTCCCGTTTTAAGTTTATTCCTGCATCTGGAACATATTTTCAGGTATTAGATTATTCTGCTATTACTGATGAAAATGATATAGCTTTCGCTGAAAGGTTAACCAAAGAATACAAAATTGCATCTATCCCAGTATCGGTTTTTAACTTAAACCAGAAAGATGATAAAGTGCTACGTTTCTGTTTTGCAAAAACCGAAGATACATTAAAACGAGCTGCTGAAATCTTATGCAAGATTTAAGTCCAAAATCACAAACCCAATACTTACTTTTTGTTTGGGTGTACGATAAATTTCCTCAACAATACTAGCTCCTTCCCTTTAAGAATATTGGGATAGAATACACTAAACAAGAAAGAAAAATAATCCATTTTTTTATGTTTTTCTGAAAAAAAGTAAATCTGCCACACATCCTTTTGTTTCAAATCTGTACAAATTAATCAAATTTGTTATATAATTCATTTTTTTTCAGAGTAACCATCCTTAATCAGATTTTTGCATCAAAATTACCAAATAGTATAATAGTGGATAATGTATGTTTACATCCCAAATGGTATATAATCTGGTCTAAACATAATTATGTAATTTATTTTTGAGAGTAGCAATACACTACTTTCATTACAGAAAAAATAAACAATGAAGAAAGTTTTAATTTTAGGAGCTGGTATGGTGGTAAAACCAATCGTACATTATTTGTTAGACAATGCTATCGATGTTACTTTGGCTAGTCGTACAAAAGAAAAAGCAGAAAAAGTTTTAGAAGGATACCAAAACGGGAAGGCAGTTGCCTGGACTATCGATCAAACAGATATGCTCGATGAATTAATAAAAGAGCATGATCTAACAGTAAGCTTACTTCCTTACACCTATCATGTAACAGTTGCCGAAAAATGTATAGCGAATAAGAAAAATATGCTCACCACTTCTTATGTTTCTCCTGAAATGAAAAATCTGGATGCAAAAGCAAAAGAAGCTGGAATTATTATTCTTAATGAATTAGGTGTTGATCCTGGATATGATCATATGACAGCTATGGAAATTATTGATCGGGTACATGATCAAGGTGGTAAAATCGATGAATTTTATTCCTTATGTGGTGCTTTATGTGCGCCCGAAGCATCAGACAACCCTTTTAGATATAAGTTTTCCTGGTCTCCAAAAGGAGTTGTTATGGCAAGTAATAACGGTGCTCAATTTTTGAAAAACGGAGAGGTTATTCAGTTGGATACAGCAGACTTATTTAAAGATCCAATAGAAATTGATTTTCCGGAAGTAGAACGAATGCACGTATATCCCAACCGTGATTCTCTGCCATACATAGATATCTACGGAATTCCTGAAGCCAAAACAATGTTTAGAGGTACTTTTAGATATCCTAACTGGTGTGATGCCTTAGACCTTCTGAAAGCTCTGAAACTTACCAGCTATGATGAATTAGATTTGTCGCAAAAAACATATGCGCAGATTACCGCAGAGCTTAATAATCTTGACGTAAATAATCTAAAAGGAGATATCAAATCCAAATTTGATATACAGGATGATCATGCTGGGTTAAAAGCAATCGAATGGTTAGGTGTATTAGATCATAAACCTATTCCTCTCGAAAAAGGATCGGGGTTTGATATAACTTCGGATTTAATGATTGAAAAAATGATGATGGAGGAATCTGAAAGAGATATGGTAATCATGCAACATATTTTTAATATAACAACCCAAGAAGGTAAAAAGGAAACTATTGTTTCTAGAATGACCGACTACGGAAACAGTGATTATACTTCTATTGCACGTACTGTTGCCCTGCCGGCTGCGATAGGTGTAAAAATGATAATTGAAGGAGAAATTAAAGAAACTGGAGTGCACATACCAATCAAAAAATCGATTTATACACCAATACTTGCAGAATTAAAAAAATTAGGAATTTATATGACCGAAGCTGTAGAAGAGCTTACCGTTTAAAATCATATTTTATACGATCTACTGTCAAATTCGTTTTTGACTTTTTATGGCTTTGTTACTGCTTTACAAAGCCATAATTTTTTTTAGAAATCAAACCGTAACTGAATAATCTCTACCTCTTTTTTTTTCTCCTTACTACCTGTATTAAGATTAGAGAGTGAAATCCCTAACAGTCGTACAGAGTTCTTCATTTTGTCCTGATACAATAACTCTTTTGCCGTTTCCAATAATATATTAGAATCACTTACAAAATAAGGCAACGTTTTACTACGGGTTTGTAATGTAAAATCGCTGTATCTGATTTTTAGCGTTACTGTTCTGCCGGCAACCTTGCTTCGTTTAAGGCGTTTTTGAAGTTCTTCGGCAATACTTTCTAATCGCTCAAGCATATAGATTTCTGAAGATATATTCTCACCAAAAGTACGTTCTGCTGCCAGAGACTTACGTTCACGATTAGGTTTTACCTCACTTAGATGAATACCTCGTACAATACGATAATAGTGCCCGCCTGATTTTCCAAAATGTTGTGTAAGAAACTCTTCAGTCTTTGATTTCAGATCTTTTCCGGTATAAATTCCCATTTGATACATTTTGGTCTGAGTAACTTTACCTACTCCGTAAAAATTTTTAACATCCAGATTTTCCAAAAATTCGAGTACCTCTTCGGGGTTCACTGTTTTTTGCCCATTAGGTTTATTATAATCACTCGCCACTTTGGCAATAAACTTATTGATTGATATTCCTGCTGAAGCCGTTAAACCAACCTCATCAAAAATCTGTTTTCTGATTTCCTGAGCAATCAATGTAGCGCTGGGGTTTCCTTTTTTATTCTCGGTAACATCAAGATAGGCCTCATCTAATGATAATGGTTCTACCAAATCGGTATATTCAAAAAATATTTTCCTGACACGAGAAGAAATTTCCTGATATCGATCATATCGAGGCTTAACAAAAATCAAATCCGAACATAGTTTCTTTGCTTTAAATCCCGGCATGGCAGATCGCACACCAAACACACGTGCTTCATAGCTGGCTGCGCTTATTACTCCCCGTTTTCCTCCCCCACCTACTGCCAATGGTTTTCCTCTAAGTTCTGGGTGATCCATTTGCTCTACAGAGGCATAAAAGGCATCCATATCGACATGTATAATTTTTTTATATGTACTCAACAACTCTTCCACTTTACAAAAATAATAGATAACGATGATTCAAATTATAATATCTTTGAAGTGATGTAAACTTTTTTATCTTAGTCCTACTTTGTTATCTTCATGGTTACCTGATAAAATGCGTTAGGGATTGCAGTGAAAATCCCACAGCCCGACGATAGGAGGTGCGAGGAATTGTAACGAAAAGCCCGACCCGATAGGGAAACGCCCTTAGATGACAAAGTAGGATTAGAGTATAAAAAATTTCTTCTTAAGTAGTAATGATCTAATAAGTATTCATGATCGAAATAGAACGTAAATTTTTGGTAACTTCTGAAGTTTTTAAAGACGAGGCTCAAAAAAGTACTCGTATTATACAAGGGTTTCTAAATACCGACCCAGAACGAACTGTACGTATACGAATCAAAGGAGAATCTGCCTTTATTACTGTAAAAGGAATCGGAAATGCTTCGGGAACCTCGCGATTTGAATGGGAAAAAGAAATTAACATACAGGAAGCAGAACAATTACTATTGCTATGCGAAAAAGGAGTTATAGAAAAAATTCGTTACGAAATCCCTTTAGGAAATCACACTTATGAAGTTGATGAATTTTTTGGAGAAAACAAAGGTCTTATCATTGCCGAAATTGAATTGAATGATGAAAATGAGATATTCTTAAAACCAGATTGGTTAGGAGAAGAAGTTACGGGAGATCAAAGATATTACAATTCTCAATTAAGTAAAAAACCATATACTTTATGGTAAAAATGTAAGAAGTTTAACCCAAATTGAAAGACATTCAT
>CAKMZM010000152.1 GCA_929200365.1 uncultured Flavobacteriaceae bacterium
TTCTTTTCATTCTTCTTTATGTATTATAAAACACTTTGATAAATGATGGTTTCAATTTTCCATTGATTGCCTTCTTTGATTAGAAGAATATAATCGCAACCTTTTTTACCAGCTAGCCATTCCATTTCCAATTTTACAACTGCGGTTCTGTCTTGAGCATCCAAAATGCTCATTTTGGATTGAGTATCGGGCATAATACCTTCTTTGTTAAAGGTCGCTGCCCATTCTTTGATTTCAGGAATTTTGACTGTGGAAACATCTAGCCATTTGTCATTTTCATAATTAAATATGAAGCCTGTTTTCGTTGCAGTTTTTGTGAAGTGGGCATCAATTAAATTGGGGTTCATTTGTTTGAAAGCTGCAGGGTATGTTGCGGCTATTTCAAGAATGTTTTTTTCTGTCATTTGTAAATTTTATTTTGTTTGATACAAAAATAAATTCACTGCATGACAACCCTATGTCAGCTAGCACTCTAAATAGTTATAAAAATAGTGTAACTATTTGGTCATTTATATTGGTATATATAGCTTTCCTTTGAAGGCTATCACTATAATAGCTTTTAAGATAGCGTACTGAATGTAGACCAGAACAACTTACAAACAGAAAAAAGAACTATTTATAAACACGATCCAAATGTTGAGTATTATATCTTAACAAAAATCATTTCTAGGGTTGATGCAGTATACTTTATGCTTAATGTTTTGGATACAAATACTTATTTGAAAAAAACTGTCGGGTTAACTTATTAAAACGGTAGCTTATCGAGTAGTGTGATACGAGAATTAGGTATTGTACTGAAGTTCCAATGTTGTTTAGCAAAGCTTTTAAAAACCGTCACAACAAAACTAGATATTCCAAGTGAAACGATCTGGACTCCAAAGTCTAGAATGCTGGTAGTTCTGGATACTTTAGTAATATTTCAGGATTTCTTAAACTTTTGATAAGAATTTTTTATGTATTTCTTCGTTTTCGTATTTAGTTGTACATTAGTCCCACACCTCAAAACCTAAAATTATGTCTGAGTTTTGGCTTTATATAAAGCTGGGTTTTGGTCACGTGCTAGATTGGCATGCTTATGACCATGTTTTATTTTTAATTGCATTAACAGTAGGGTATACTTTTGATAACTGGAAACGTATTTTATTACTTGTTACCATATTTACAGTAGGACATACCTTATCGTTATTCTTGGCTGCATATGACGTAGTATCAGTAAATTCGAGATTGATAGAATTTTTGATTCCTTTATCCATTTTGACTACAGGTCTGTTTAATGTATTTACTGCAAAGAATACTTCAAAAAACAGTAAAATAGGAATCTTATACGGAGTAACTCTTTTTTTTGGATTAATTCACGGATTAGGGTTTTCTAGTTATTTTAGAGCAATTAGTAGTAATGTTAATTCTAAAATTTTACCTCTAATTGAGTTTGCATTAGGGGTTGAGGCTGCACAGATTATTATTGTTTTATTAGTTCTTATAGTTAGTTTTATATTTCAGACCTTTTTTCGATTTTCAAAACGAGATTGGATACTTGTTATTTCTTCTATTGTGATAGGAATGGTGATCCCTATGCTTATTGCAAATAAAATTTGGTGAATAAGTGTGTTTAGGGTTGTATTTGCCACATCGTAATAATATATTCGTACTTTGATTGTTATCAATACACTAGTCACTCTATTTTATGTCCAAAAAAAAACAGCTGAGATACGATAAAGCCTATCTAAGAATAGCAAAAGAATGGGGGAAATTATCTCATTGCCAAAGAAAAAAAGTTGGTGCGGTTATTGTAAAGGATAGAATGATTATTTCAGATGGGTTTAATGGTACCCCAACAGGTTTTGAGAATCCATGTGAAGACGAAGAAGGATATACTAAGTGGTATGTGTTGCATGCAGAAGCGAATGCGATTTCTAAAGTAGCTTCATCTACTCAATCATGTAGAGGAGCAACATTATATATTACACTATCACCATGTAAAGAATGTAGTAAATTGATTCATCAGGCAGGGATAAAACGCATAGTGTATCAAATTGGTTATAAAGATGACTCTGGTTTACAGTTTTTAGCTAAAGCTGGAGTAGAAATAGAACAGATTATGGATTTAGAAGAATAATGGGATATTCAAAAAAATACTTGCCTTTATTTTTAGGTTTGGCTATGGGAACTGGAGTGTTTTTGGGTAGTAAACTTGATTTTAGTAACCCATCAGCAAAACTATTTTCTTACAATCCTAAAAAGGAAAAATTAAATAGACTTATTGATTATATAGATTATGAGTATGTAGATGAAATCAATACAGATAGTATTGTTGAGGTTACAGTAAATAGAATACTAGAAAACCTAGATCCTCATTCGATATACATACCTTCAGAAGAGCTTGAAGGAATTACACAAAGTATGCAAGGAGATTTTATTGGTATTGGAGTGAATTATTATCCTTACAGAGATACAATATCTATAATTAATACTATAAAAGGGGGACCCAGTGAAAAATCAGGAATCAAGGCAGGAGATAGAATATTAATGGCAGATAGTGATACCCTATATGGAGAACGTTTAATAAAAGATGGATTGGCAAATAGATTAAAAGGAGAATTAAATAGCCAAGTACAACTTAGAGTATATAGAAAAGGCAAAGGAATATTTGATGTAGTTGTAAAAAGAGGACGTGTGCCTATACAAAGTGTAGATGCAGCCTATATGCTGGATGATAAATTGGGGTATGTAAAAGTAAATCGTTTTGCAGAAACAACTTATAAAGAATTTAAAACGGCATTGGATGAGCTAATTGATAAAGGAGCCAAAAATATGGTAATTGATCTTCGTGATAATGGAGGAGGGTTTATTGCCCCAGCTTTAAAAATGGCAGATGAATTTTTAAAAGACGATGTGTTGATTATGTTTACCAAAAATAAAAAAGGAGCCATCGAAAATAATTTTGCTACCAATAAAGGACGTTTTGAACAAGGAAAAGTCTATGTGCTAATCAACGAAAACTCTGCCTCTGCCAGTGAAATTTTTGCAGGAGCAATTCAAGATAATGATAGGGGAACTATCGTTGGTAGACGTTCTTACGGAAAAGGCCTTGTGCAAAGAGAAATGGCATTAGGCGATGGTAGTGCAATACGATTAACAATTTCAAGATATTATACACCTACTGGGCGATCTATTCAAAAACCATATGCCAACGGAAATGAAGAATATTTTAATGAGTACATGGAGCGATATAAAAATGGAGAATTGCAGAATGCAGATAGTATTCAGGTAGCAGATTCTTTAAAATTTAAAACTCCAGGAGGTAAAATTGTTTATGGAGGCGGAGGTATCATACCAGATATATTTGTTAGTAAAGATACAACACGTGTTGGGGAAACATTAGGTTATATGCTACGTTCTGGTCGTATGGGAGGATATGTATTCGAAGAATTGGATAAAAACAGATCATTTTATAATGATTTATCTGAAAATGAATTTAATGAAAGCATAAATATAGACGATGCCTTCATTGAAGGTTTCTCGAAATATTTAAGACAAAGAGGAATAGAAATTGAGTTAGAAAATTATAAAGATCAGTTAAAAAAATATTTGAAAGCAAAAATGGCTCAACAATTATTTGGAAACGAGGCTTTTGAAAGAATTATTAATAAAGATGATACAATAATTAATAAAGTATTGTCACTTTCTAAAGAAGAATAAATTATACCCAATATACATGTCAGAATTTGAAGAATATCTAGTAGCTATTGCAATATGCTCTCCACTTTTTTTCTTTATTATAGCAGTTGCTTTTAGGTTGTTAGATAATAGTGCTTCTATTTTTTTAAAGCACGATATCTTAGTCGACACCTCTTATGTTTCAGGTGATATAATAAGGGAACATATAGATAATTCAGAAGATATAAAGCTCAAAAAATCCTTAATGCGAGCACTTTTATTCAGACGATTACATAATTTTTTCATGATTTTAGTGGTGATTTCAATTCCACCAGTAATTATCGCCTGTTTCTTGTATTTTAGGTAATATTTTAGTTTTTTATACCGTAGATAAGCTTATAAAATCATTTTCCTCTTTTCTTTTTCTGGATATTTCTAGAAACTAATAGGATGGACATTAATACAATTACACAAGCAGAAGAAAAAACACCAATAAGAGCAGTGCTACTATCGCCAGTAAGTAAGTTATCAAAATCCAAATAAGTGATATTGTAAGTAATTAAAGCTGCTGCAATAATGATTAATAAGTATATAAAATATCTCATTGTTATATTTGTTTAAAAAAGCCCTTTAATATTAGTTGCAAATAATTTAACAGCGATAGCAAGTAAAATTACCCCGAAGATTTTTCGTATCACATTAATTCCTTGTTTTCCTAAAAATTTTTCTATTCTACCAGAAGATTTTAGAACAATATATACAAAGATAATATTAATTAGTATAGCAATTATGATATTAATGGTATGATATTCTGCTCGTAAAGAAAGGATAGAAGTCATTGTACCAGCTCCTGCAATTAATGGAAACGCTAAAGGAACTACTGCTGCGGTTTCTGGAGCATCATCTTTATATAGTTGTATTCCCAGTATCATTTCTATAGCAAGAAAAAATATGATAAAAGCCCCTGCAACAGCAAAAGAATTTACATCTATACCAATTAAGCCTAAGATTTCTTTACCTACAAATAAAAATAGAATCATTAATATAGCAGCTACTATTGATGCTTTTTCACTTTGAATATGCCCCACTTTTTTGCGTAAGTCAATAATAATAGGGATACTTCCAATGATGTCAATAACAGCAAACAATACCATACTAGCTGTTAGAATTTCTTTAAGATCAAAGGTCATAGTAAACAATGGTTTCAAAAATTTAAGCAAATATAAATAGACTTTAATCATATAAAGATATTATAAAAAGGTGAATAAATTGTAAAAATTCTTCCGCATAAGAATTATCTTAGCCAGATGTTTCAATTAGGAAAAACCATAGTTTCTGAGGATATTATAGAAAAAGACTTTGTATGCAATCTTTCTGCATGTAAAGGAGCCTGCTGTATTGATGGCGAGGCAGGAGCGCCCTTAGAAGAGTTAGAGACTCATAAACTTAAAGAGATATACCCTATCATTAAACCTTATTTGAGAAAAGAAGGTATCGAGGTTGTCGAGCATTACGGAACCCATATCAAAACTGCTAATGGGGAATTAGAAACGCCTTTAATCGATGGAGCAGATTGTGCATATGTGATTTTTGACGAAAAAAAAACAGCTATGTGCGCTATAGAAGAAGCGTATAATCAGGGTGAAATTGATTGGAAAAAACCGATTTCTTGTCATTTATACCCAATTAGAGTTCAGGAATACACCGAGTTTTCTGCAGTAAATTATCATAAATGGGAAATTTGTGATGATGCCTGTACATTAGGTAAAGAATTTCAAGTCCCAATTTATAAATTTATCAAAGAAGCACTAATACGAAAATTTGGAGCAGATTGGTATATAGAACTTGAAAGTGTAGCGGAAAAATTGAAAAAATAACCCACTTCTTTAATATTTTTAGATGTAAATAGTGCTTTTTTTTGTTCTTTTTTTTGCAAAAAAGAGAAGTTTTTTAATTACGGTTTTACCGTAAACAAAGATATTTACTTCCCTTTGTTTTTTTGCAGAAAAACCTTGGTCAACAAGTGGAAAATAAGAGATTATTGAAGATGTTGCTCATAGTTATCTGTATTTCTTAAAAATATATAAAAAATTGATTTACAATAGTTTATGTGTATTTTTAAGAAAATTCATTTTTATTACAAATTCACTTTGTGTTGAAAACTTTGTTGAAAACGTTTACTAACTTTTGGTAGAACTTTTAACCTATTTTTTGATCTTTGTAAGACACTTAAGAAATAAGAAATTCTCAAAAAGAAATACCTAAAAAAACAATAATGAGTGCCGTAGAACCTATTTTGCAAGAAAACAAAGATCGATTCGTAATTTTTCCTATTCAACACCATGATATTTGGGAGTGGTATAAGAAATCCGAAGCCAGTTTTTGGACTGCAGAAGAGATCGATTTGCATCAGGATATTACGGATTGGGCAACCAAATTAACTGAAGACGAACAATATTTTATCAAACATATTTTAGCATTTTTTGCTGCATCCGATGGTATTGTTAATGAAAACCTTGCAGAAAACTTTATCAATGAAGTACAGTATAGTGAAGCAAAGTTTTTCTATGGTTTTCAGATTATGATGGAAAATATTCATTCTGAAACATATTCTTTATTGATCGATACTTATGTAAAGGAAGAAAAAGAAAAAGATATATTATTTAATGCATTAGAGAATTTTCCTGCAATTAAGAAAAAAGCAGATTGGGCATTACAATGGATAGAATCTGATTCTTTTGCAGAACGATTAATTGCTTTTGCCGCAGTAGAAGGGATATTCTTTTCTGGAGCATTCTGTTCTATATTTTGGTTAAAAAAGCGTGGGTTAATGCCTGGACTTACATTTTCTAATGAATTAATTTCTAGAGATGAAGGAGTACACTGTGATTTTGCAGTTCATCTTCACAATAAACATTTGATAAATAAAGTGCCAAAGGATAGAATTAGAAAAATCCTGGTAGATGCATTAGATATTGAAAGAGAGTTTATAACAGAATCTCTTCCTGTAAGTTTAATAGGTATGAACTCTAAGTTAATGACTCAATATCTAGAATTTGTTACCGATAGATTATTGGTAGAATTAGGATGTGAAAAAGAATACGAAACAGCAAATCCATTTGATTTTATGGATATGATTTCTTTACAAGGAAAAACTAATTTCTTTGAGAAAAGAGTTTCAGAATATCAAAAAGCAGGAGTGCTTAATAAAGATATCGAAGACAACAAGATAAGCTTTGATGCAGATTTTTAATCAAAAAGAAGATTAAAATTTCTTAAGATTATCATTCCAACAAGAGTTGGATCCAAAGTGCTAACAATAAAGATATATTCATTCTGAGCTAGTCAAAAACATTTCTTTTGTTTAATTCAGATTAGCTCAGTTTGATAAAGCTTTATAAAAGCCACACAAAAAAACAAAAGGGACGAAAGTCATAATTATTATTTATCTATAGAATTACTCTGATTTTTGGATGTAGAGATTTCTTTTTAGTATCCAATCTCAAGGAGATAAAATATAATTTTTGACTTTCAAAATATAGAATTTAGGAACACAAATCATTATCAATTTCTTCATTAAGAAGAAAATTTAAAAACCAAAAAAAGTATGTATGTAGTAAAAAGGGATGGGCGCAAAGAACCAATTATGTTCGACAAGATTACCGCAAGAGTAAGAAAATTATGTTACGGGCTTAATTCACTAGTTGATCCTGTAAAGGTTGCAATGCGAGTGATAGAAGGGTTGTATGATGGGGTAACAACTAGTGAGTTGGATAATTTGGCTGCAGAAATAGCAGCAACAATGACTATAACACACCCCGATTATGCAAAGCTTGCAGCTCGCATCTCTGTTTCTAATCTACATAAAAACACAAAGAAAACTTTTTCTGAAGTAGTTACAGATCTGTATGAGTATGTAAATCCAAGAACAGGAAAAAAAGCACCACTGATCGCAGATGATGTTTATGAAGTAATTGTCGCTAACAAAGAAAAATTAGATTCTACAATTATTTATAATCGCGATTTTGGTTATGATTATTTTGGTTTTAAAACACTAGAGCGCTCTTATTTACTAAAAATTAATGGTAAAATTGCAGAGCGCCCACAGCATATGCTTATGAGAGTATCTATAGGGATCCATCTTAATGATTTGGATGCTGCGATAGAGACTTATGAGTTAATGTCTAAAAAGTATTTTACACACGCTACACCTACATTGTTTAATTCGGGTACTCCAAAACCACAGATGTCATCTTGTTTTTTGTTAACAATGAAAGATGATAGTATTGATGGGATCTATGATACACTAAAACAAACTGCTAAGATTTCACAGTCTGCTGGAGGAATAGGATTATCTATTCATAATGTGCGTGCTACAGGATCTTATATTGCAGGGACCAATGGTACTTCTAATGGTATTGTACCTATGCTTAGAGTATATAACGATACAGCTCGTTATGTTGATCAGGGAGGAGGAAAACGAAAAGGATCGTTTGCAATATATGTAGAACCTTGGCATGCCGATATTTTTGATTTTCTGGATCTTAAAAAAAATCACGGTAAAGAAGAAATGCGTGCACGAGATTTGTTCTACGCTATGTGGGTGCCAGATTTGTTTATGAAACGAGTACAAGATGATGCAGAATGGACATTAATGTGCCCTAACGAATGCCCAGGTTTGTTTGATATACATAGTGA
>CAKMZM010000153.1 GCA_929200365.1 uncultured Flavobacteriaceae bacterium
ATCCTATATTTAAACAGAGTTCGAAAAATGTTTCATAGGTTGTGTTCTACACATTATTTATTTAATCTTAGAATACTTCTGATAACTTCAAACCCACTATGAGATTAAAAAAAGCCATCAATATGAATAAAATGTTTTTTACTTCAAAAAAAAGTTTAACCATTTCATTTAGTAATTGTATTAAAATTATCATATTTATGTATTGAACTCATTTTGAAAATAGTTTTAAGTCAAAAAAAAACTTTATTTTTCAATATAACTTTAGTTACGTTGACAAGAATTAACTGAATTGGGAGGTGTAAAATGTGAATTTTTGGAGGCAAAAGCATTACTATAAGATATAAGTTCTCAAATATTCTTTTAAACTATACTAGTAGTCATGAAACGAGTATTAAGAAACTTCAACAATTACTAAAATTTAAATGTGTGAAAGAAAATGACCTTAAACGTTTTTTAGATGAAAAAGCATCTTACTATGAACACCCAAAATTCATTGAAACAGATCCTATACAAATTCCTCATCTATATACTCTAAAAGAAGATATTGAAATTTCGGGATTCTTAACTGCTACTATTTCCTGGGGAAATCGTAAAAGCATTTTAAACAATGCTCACAAATTAATGTCTCTTTTGGGTAATAGTCCCTATGATTTTATAATGAATCACACTAAGGCGAACTTTTGTAATTTTAATGGTTTTGTTCATCGAACTTTTAATTGTACCGATCTCTCCTATTTCATCACTGCTTTACGACATATATATACCAAATATGACGACATGGAAGCTTTTTTTAAATTACATAAAGAAGATGACAGCTTTCAAAATGCAATTCATCATCTTAAAAAAGAATTCTTTTCACTACCACATCCATCCAGAACAAAAAAACATATTAGTGATCCTCATAAAAATTCTGCTGCTAAACGCATTAACATGTTCTTAAGATGGATGATACGAGATACTACTGCTGGTGTTGATTTAGGTATATGGAAAAACTTATCCCCTGCCCAACTATCTTGCCCATTAGATGTACATTCTGGAAATGTAGCTAGAAAACTAGGGATATTAAAACGCAAACAAAACGATGCAAAAGCTCTAAAAGAGCTAGATGAATCATTAAGAAATTTAGATCCTATAGATCCAGTTAAATATGATTATGCATTATTTGGGCTTGGAGTTTTTGAAAAGTTTTAAGTTTAAAAAGCTATTAAACAAGTTCAATTTCAATTCTGAAATCATACATATTGTACCTATTCTAATAAAATTACGGTTATACCTTAAAATAATTACGTGATGATAATTTAATTTGTAATATCTGAGTTATTTTGTTAAATTTATTTTGAATTGATTCTCAGTACTTACAAATCGATTCTTAGAAAAAAGAAGATGGCAACCAATGTAATACCCACAAATGAAAACTTTAGATTAGAAGCTCTAAAATTGTTAAACATTCTGGATAGTGAGCCACAAAAAGAATTTGATGAGATTACGGCTCTTGCTGCATATATCTGCGATGCAAATATTGCAACAATATCACTTATAGACAGTCACAGGCAATGGTTTAAATCTAAATATGGCATAGTAGAGATTAATGAAATTTCGAGAAATGATGCTATCTGTTCTCATATAATTTTGAATCCTAATACTCCATTATTAATAAAAGATACTCGGGAAGATGAACGTTTTAATGACACCCCAGTTTTTATAGAAGGAAAACTTATTGTTTTTTATGCTGGGATTCCATTAATCGATAAAGATGGTTTTGTCCTAGGGTCTTTATCTGTAATGGATAGTACCCCTAAAGAACTTTCGAATAAACAATTTGAATCTCTTAACTCTTTGGCAAAACAGGTTATTATACTTTTTGACCTTAACAAAAAGAATAATGATCTACAGGTCATTCAAAACAAACTTGAAAAATATAATAAATCTTTAACTGAATTTGCAAAGGTTATTTCTCATGATCTCAAAATGCCATTAGCAAATATTATTACTTCAACAGATCTGTTGAAACTTAAATTAGAAGATAAACTTGATCCTGAAAGTTTGGAGTATTTTAAATACATAAAAAATTCTTCTTTCTCTATGAGCAATTACATTAATGATGTACTAGAGCATTATAGAAGTGATACTATAATAAATAATGATCCAGAAGAGTTTTATGTAAATCACATATTAAATAAAATTGTTGATTTACTTGGTACAAAACCTGATTTCACTATTTATTTTCCAGCAGAAAACCCGATTGTAAATTGTAACAAAAATGCTTTAAAACAAATTTTCTTTAATCTTATTGCTAATAGTATTAAATATAATGATAAGGAACAGATCATTATATCAATTGAAACCAATGAAGATGAAAATTTCTATTACTTTAGAGTAACGGATAATGGGATGGGAATCCCAAATGATAAACTAGATACTATTTTTGAACTCTTTACAACTGCAAATACTGCAGACAGAAACGGTAATAAAGGTAATGGCATCGGGCTTTCTACTGTAAAAAAATTGATTGAAAATCTTGGAGGTTATATCAAAGTATCCTCTAAAGAAAAAATTCAAACTACTTTTGAATTCTCTATAAAGAAATCTAATTAAATTGTTTTAGATAGTATTGTTGCTACACAGGCTTGAGCACATTTTTCACCATCAATAGCTGCAGAAATTATACCTCCAGCATATCCTGCACCTTCACCACAAGGATATAACCCTTTAATATACGTATGCTCTAATGTTTTCCAATCTCTGGGAATACGAACGGGTGATGATGTTCTGGATTCGGGAGCATGTACTACAGCTTCATTAGTAAGATACCCTTTCATACTTTTACCAAATGCTTTGAAACCATCCTGTAGCGTTTGATGAACAAATTCGGGAAATATCACCCCCATATCAGCAGATGTTAAACCAGGTTTATAAGAGGTTTCAGGAAGATTTGTTGATATTTTTCCTTCAACCATATCTACTAACCTCTGTGCAGGAACTCTCTGAGTTTCTCCACCTACTTGCCATGCATATTGTTCTATACTTTTCTGAAAATATACTCCCGATAAAGGACCATATTTAGAAAATTCCTTAAAATCTTCTACCCTTAATTCTATAACAATACCACTATTGGCAGTAGGTTGATCCCTTTTAGAAGGAGACCAGCCATTTGTAACCACTTCTCCTGGGCTGGTTGCACAGGGAGCAATCACACCGCCAGGGCACATACAAAAAGAATACATTCCTCTTCCTTTTACCTGTTTTACAATACTATATGGTGAAGGAGGTAAATAAGGTCCTCGAACCTCACAAGAATACTGGATCTGATCTATGAGTTTTTGCGGGTGCTCTACTCGTACTCCCAAAGCAAATGGTTTTGCTTCGATTTCTATTTTTTTATCATATAATAGCGTAAATATATCTCTTGCAGAATGCCCTGTGGCCAGAATAACTTTATTCGTAGCAATAGTACTTCCATCCAATAGAGTAACGCCATTGATTTCAGAATTTTTAATTTCAAAATCAATTACACGAGTATCAAAATGTACTTCTCCTCCTCTCTCCACAATTTTCTCTCGTATTGCAGTTATAATACCGGGTAATTTATTTGTCCCAATATGGGGGTGCGCTTCGACCAAAATTTGATCAGTAGCCCCAAACCCAACCAAAAGCTCTAAAATACGATGTACATCTCCTCTTTTCTTAGACCGGGTATATAATTTCCCATCACTATACGTGCCTGCACCACCTTCTCCAAAACAATAATTAGAATCTTCGTTAACAATATGATCTCTGGTAATAGCTTTAAGATCTCTACGACGTGCCTGTACATCTTTCCCTCGTTCTAAAACAATAGGTTTACAGCCCAATTCAATACAACGTAGTGCTGCAAACAAACCAGCTGGGCCAGCGCCAATAATAATAATCTCTGGTGCGTTAGAAACATCTGGATATTCGGGTAATACAATTGGTTTATCTACAAAGTCCTCTTGTACATATATTTTTAGCTTCAAATTGATCTTAATTGCTCGTTGCCGTGCATCTATAGATCGTTTTAAAACTTGAACATGCCTGATTTCATCCAAAGGAATACCATTTTTATCTGCTACCTCACTTTTTAATCGATCGGGATGTGCAGCAATTTCTGGCGAAACTTGTATCGTAAATTCGTATTGCAATCTTAACTTAGGCTTTGAATTTAGGACGAAGATACAACATTCTTTGCTTCAGTGTTATCTACAAAAAACATTAAATCATAGTACCTGTAAACAAAACGAATCTTTTTGGATTTAACCTTTTTTTAAGATACTAGTCACTATCTTTGCCCCCAAACAAACCTTAAATTTACAATTTATGAAAAAGCTTTTTTTATTAGCAATTGCAGTAATCGGTTTTTCAATTTCTTCAAATGCACAGGATGTTAAACTTGGTTTTAAAGGTGGGGTTAACTTCGCTACATTAAATGGAGATGATGTAAATGATAATTTAGATGGACGTACAGGATATCATATTGGTGCTGTAGTTCAATTAGGATTATCAGATATGTTTGCGCTTCAGCCAGAACTTATATATTCTGCTCAAGGAGTTGAAGACACTGATATTGATTATTTAAATCTTCCTGTTTTGGTAAAATTTAAATTCGCTAAACTTTTTAGTGTAGAAGCAGGACCTCAATTTGGTTTTACAGTTAATGATAATTTTGATGGTGGTACTGATCCAGAAAGTTTTGATCTAAGTGCAGCTGTAGGTGCTGGAGTAGAATTTGGTTCTTTTTTCGGTCAATTACGATATAATATTGGATTTACTGACATTGTAGATAATGTAGAAGCCAAAAATTCTGTATTTCAAGTTTCTGTTGGATACTATATCTTCTAATAAAACATAAATTTATATCTAAAAAGCGAGAGTTAAACTCTCGCTTTTTTATTGATAATTTGTGAATTGATAATTTTGAAATTCATAAATCCCAAATCTTATAGTATATTTGACAAACTCTATTAAGGAATGCAGTTTAAACACCCAGAATTTCTTTACGCTCTCTTTACTCTTCTCATTCCTATTCTAGTTCATTTATTTCAGTTACGACGTTTCCAAAAGGTTAATTTTACGAATGTTCAGTTTCTAAAAGCAGTTACCATACAAACTCGTAAGAGTTCTCAGATCAAAAAATGGCTGACACTTCTTGCCCGATTATTAGTTATGGCTGCTGTCATTTTTGCTTTTGCACAACCGTTTTTGGCATTAGAAGAAATTGTTGGCAAAACAAGTAAAACGGTATTATACCTTGATAATTCATTTAGCATGCAGGCCAAAGGCTCTAAAGGACCACTCCTAAAACGTGCTATACAAGAAATTCTTAGTGACCTTCCTGAAGAGGAAACCATATCTCTTTTTACCAATACAGAGACTTTTATTGATGTATCTAAACAGGATATTCAAAACGACTTATTACAAATTGAGTACTCATCGAATCAACTTTCTTACCCAGCAGCCTATCTTAAAGCTAAACAAATATTAGGGACATCTCAAGAAACGATTAGACGCATTATAATGGTTTCAGATTTTCAACAAAAGGAAAACGCCTTTACTTTACAAAAAGACACCGAAACAAAAACACACCTTGTTCAATTACAACCAGTTACTAGTCAAAATTTAGCTATTGATAGTTTATATCTTGAACGTAATATCAATAATGATCTAATTCTTAATGTCTTAATAAGTAATATTGATACAAGTACTGAAAACACATCGATAGCATTATATAATAATGATAAATTAATTGCTAAAACAGCAGTTTCTATTCCTAAGAACGGTACTGCTGAAACCGAATTTCGTTTAGATGAAAATATAAAAATAAATGGTCGAGTAACCCTAGAGGATCCAGCAATTACGTTTGATAATTCGAGATATTTTACCATAAATACTCCAGAAAAGATAAAAGTTGTTGCAATCAATGAAGCAGATGATAATTTTATAAAAAATATTTTTACTTCAGATGAATTTGCAGTATTAAGTAGTTCTGTCGAAAGACTTAATTATAATGATCTTAATAATGCAAATCTGGTAATCATTAATGAGGTTAAACAAATTCCAGTATCACTTATCAATGCATTAAAACCTTTTGTTGATAAAGGAGGTACTATTTGTTTTATTCCTGCAATACATGGAGACTTAGTTTCGTATCAATCGTTTATAAGTGGGTATTCGACACAAGGGTTATTGGCAGAAACAATACAGGAAAAGAAAATTACTTCTATTAACTTCTCGCATCCATTATATCGAGGAGTTTTTGATAAAAAAATTACCAATTTTCAATATCCGAAGGTACATAGTTATTATCAAGCAAATGCATCCAATATCATATTATCCTTTGAAGATAATAGTCCTTTCTTATATAAAACAAACAATATATATGTATTTACATCGGCTATAAATCAAGAAAACTCTAATTTTAAGAATTCTCCACTAATTGTCCCTACATTGTATAACATTGGTAAACGAAGTCTGCAACTTACCGATATATCATATACTATTGGTCAGATCAATTCTTATGATGTTCCTATATCTCTAGGGCAAGATGGAATATTGTCTTTGGTTTCTGATCAGGAAAGTATTATACCATTGCAGCAAAGTTTTTCTACAAAAGTGAGCATTACCACAAATGAAGTTCCTACCCGAGCAGGAATTTATAGAATACAGGATAAAAATAACAGCGTTCAACAACATGTAAGTTATAATTATAATAGTGCAGAAAGTGATTTACAATATTATCACTTAAGTACTACAAAAGATTATCAAGTGAGCCAATCAGTAACAGAGCTTTTTGATCAGATAAAAGAAGAGACTAGTGTTAATGAACTTTGGAAATGGTTTGTTATTTTTGCATTGCTATTCTTACTAATTGAAATACTACTATTAAAATATCTAAAATGAACTTCTTATTAAAGGCTGCTACTGTAATTGATCCAAAGTCTTCTTTTCATCGTAAAACAGTTGATATCTTGATCGAAAATGGGATAATTACAGATATTAACACTACGATCAAAGCTCCAGATCATGTTGAAGAAGTTAGATTAAACAATTTACACATCTCACAGGGGTGGTTTGATAGCAGTGTAAGTTTTGGTGAACCAGGATATGAAGAACGTGAAACCATTGATCATGGCTTACAAGTAGCTGCAAAAAGCGGTTTTACTGCTATAGCATTGCATCCAAATACATTACCAATAACCGACAATAGTACTTCTATTAGTTTTCTTAAAGGAAAGTCTCAAAACAATGCAGTATCATTATATCCTATCGGAGCTTTAACAATACAGTCTAATGGCGTAGATATGGCAGAATTATATGATATGCAACAGACAGGTGCTATTGCCTTTGGTGACTATAAAAAAGCCATTCAAAATCCTAATTTATTAAAGATCGCCCTTCTTTATGTACAAAATTTTGGTGGATTAGTTCTATCATTTCCGCAAGAAAATAATATTGCTGGAAAAGGAATGGTTAATGAAGAAGAGCAAAGTACTTTACTTGGGTTGAAAGGAATTCCTGCCTTAGCAGAAGAGTTGCAAATTGCACGAGACTTATTTTTACTAGAATACACAGGAGGCACCTTGCACATCCCAACAATTTCGACAGCAAAATCAGTAACACTAATTCGAGATGCTAAAGCAAAGGGATTACAAATAAGCTGTAGTACAACTGTTCATCATCTAACGCTAACTGATAAAGAGTTGAGTACATTCGACACTAATTATAAGGTACTCCCCCCATTAAGAACACAAAAAGATATAAATGCCTTAGCAAAAGGTATAAAAGATGGAACAATTGACATGGTTACCAGTGATCATCAACCTATAAATATAGAACATAAAAAGGTAGAGTTTGATCATGCAAAATATGGTACAACAGGATTAGAAAGTGTTTTTGGAGTTCTTAATACCATATTAGATATTGAACAAACAATAGCAATACTTACCAAAGGTAAATCTATTTTCAAAATAAAAAGTGAAAGTATTGAAAAAGGTAATAAGGCAGATTTATCTTTATTTAATCCTATAGGTAATGCTACTTTTACAGAAGAGCATATTATATCTTCTTCAAAAAATAGTGCTTTCATAGGAAAACCCATAACAGGAAGTCCCTATGGAATTATAGCTAATGGAAAAATGATATTAAAGTAAGTAGATTACAAAATTAATTCTTTATCAAAATCTAGTGTAATACTAAAACTAAATAACACAATACAACAATCATGCAATCTGACTACGCAAAACAAGGAAAAACAGTAGCTATTGTTTCATATATAACGATTATTGGTACAATTATAGCTTTTTTTATGAATCA
>CAKMZM010000154.1 GCA_929200365.1 uncultured Flavobacteriaceae bacterium
AAGAAAATGGATCTCTCGAAACCATTAATTTTATTGAGTTTGGTTTTTCCGTGATATTATTTTCTTTCATTAGTGTCCGACAAAAAATTTTAAAAGCGGAATTTCCTAGTTAGGATTTCCCGCTTATTCATATTTTGAAGTTACCACAACACCCAAGATATGAATAAAAGTACACATTTTAGCGGACAGCCCATCATCAAGCAACTACTTAAATTACTTCCTTCCCATCTAGTTGGCCGGACAGCTTCACGATACAAATACTTTGTTGCCAGGCAAAAGGACAATGCTGCCTATCAAGGTATTGAAGAGTTTGAACTGTCCGATACCACTAGTGATGCGGTCTTGAAAGATGAACGTATCGGTGTTGAAAAAGACGGCAAGGCCATCGAACTAAGGCGTTTGGCTTACTGGGGCTCTGAAAAGGAGAAAGCCTATGAGTTTATCTCCAACAATTTTGAGCTTGACCCCGATAAAGTTGCCGACATCTATAAGCACCGTTGGCAGATAGAAACTATGTTTAAGAGGCCCAAGCAGAACTTCCCACTAAAATATTTTCTCGGCGACAACCAAAATGCCATTGAGATCCAAACCTGGTGCGGGCTTATCGTACAATTGCTGATGCTGGTCGTACAACGCAAGACCAAACGTAAATGGGCATATTCCAATATGGTGTCAATGGTAAGGTTTCACCTAATGACCTATATAGGCCTGTTCAAATTCCTTGAAAACCCCAATAAAAAATGGCTAGGGCTTACCACAAAACCCCTTGATAGGCAACTCTTACTTTTTTGGCATAGGCCCCTTGCTAATTAAAAAACAGCAAATCAATATGTGGTTAGTGGCCTAAACATAACTTTTTTTTGCAAAATCATATTTTGGCCGGACACTAATGATAGATAAATAAACCCTATGATTTTTGATCATAGGGTTTTAAATACATGCTCTTATAGATTATTCTAATGTATCATAAATCCAGTAGGATGAATATTATGATGACCAATTAATCACGACAAAAGAACAAACAATACTGGAAATCACAACATACATATCTGGGATGAGGGCAATTCCCGAATCTATCACAAGACATTGGCCCTCCTCCTTTAATGCTTTGCTGTTGCTGTTTGCTTAATGCACTGCCAAGATTTAATAATTTTGATTTCATGTTAAAATGGTTTTAAAAGATTTTTGCCTTAAACTTTTGTAGACTGTTAAGGTATGAGTCTGAAAAATTTAATAAAAGATTTATAAAATTATCAAATAGTTTTTACTTAAAAACAAGTAATAGAAATATTTAACAATTCGATAATTAATAAAGGTCGCCGTTGTGATCCCTTTAATTTTCAATATAATGTTTTGATCAACAATCAATATGGTAAAAAAATTGGACATTGGCGTATAAAAACAGGTTAACAACCCTTTTTTTAACGAAAGAAATGTATTTTTACAACATAGACACAATTTTTGTGTACAATTGATACACTAAAAACGAAGTTTTTTAGTTATCACACCTATAAATTCATCTGATTTGGGCAGAAAGTTATTAAAAATCACCCTGATAATGCTTTTCGCAATTGTAGGATTTGCTTGTTCTCGTAAAAAGGATAAGTTTATAAATCGTACATGGCATGACGTTACCACAAAAAATAATACATTATATAATGGCCGATTGACCTTTGATATAGGTAAAGAAGACATAATTCAATCTTATAAAGATAACTTCTGGGAGTTACTACCAGTAGAAAGAATGATTGTAAGTGAAGACGTTAGACTTCCTAATGAAGTACTTAATAAAAACTTTGATAAAGCAGAGGAAAAAGCAGTAAAAGCAATCCAAAAGCATAGCATGCTTATTGATAACAAAGAACGTAACCCTAAGATTGATGAGGCATTTTTGTTATTAGGAAAAGCTCGTTATTTTGAGCAACGTTTTGTACCAGCACTAGAAGCTTTTAACTATATCTTATATAAATACCCTGCAAGTAATACAATCAATCATGCCAAAGTGTGGAAAGCCAAAACAAATCTTCGCCTTGATAATAATGATAAAGCGATAGAAGATTTATCCAAAATGATTGAACAGGAATTCATGAAACCGCAAGATTATGCTGATGCAGTAGCTATGATAGCTCAAGCATTCATTAACATAGAAAAAAAAGATTCAGCTGTTACTTATATTACCAAAGCTGCCGTTCATACCAGAAAAAATGAAGAAAAAGGTAGATATCTATACATAAAAGGACAATTGTTAAATGAATTGGGGTATAAGGATAGTGCAAATTATGCATTTGACCAAGTCATAGCACTCAATAGGAAAGCACCCAGAAAATATATGATGAATGCTTATATGGCTAAAGCTCGAAATTTTGATTACGAGAATGGTAATAAAGAAGAATTCCTAGAACTATTAGCTGACCTTGAAAAAAATCGAGAAAACCGACCGTTTTTAGATAAAATATATAATCAAAAAGCAGTCTATTTTAAAACTCTAGATTCTATTGATCTTGCTATAGAATATTATAATAAATCATTGCGAACAAGGTCTGAGGATAAATACTTAGAATCCCTTAACTATTATACTCTAGGAGATATTAGTTTTGATAGAAAAGAATATGCTACTTCTGGAGCATATTATGACAGTACACTTCAGCGAATGATTGTAGATTCAAAACGATACAGAGTATTAAAGAAAAAAAGAGATAATCTTGATGATGTTATTTTATACGAAGGTATTGCTAAAACAAATGACAGTATTCTTACTGTTCTGGCTATGTCTCCAGAGCAGAGAATAACGTATTATGCAGAATATGCCAATGGACTAAAAACAAAAGCTATAGAAGTAGAAAAAGCTGCAGAAATCACCAGAATAAAGGATAATCTTCCTGTTGAACAAAAGTATAGACAATCAGGCTCTGGATTTGGAACTGACACTAAAGGCCCAAATGTAGACGGAGGAATTTTTTACTTCTATAACCAAACTACTGTAGCCTATGGCAAAACTGCATTCAAAAGAACATATGGAAACAGAAAGTTACAGGACAACTGGAGAGTTTCGAGTATTTCTAACCCAGATATTATATCTACAATAGAGAAAGAACAAAAGGAAGAGTATTCTATTGATACAGATCCAATATATGATCCGCAAACCTACATTGCTCAATTACCAACCAACCCTTCAGCTATTGACAGTCTTCACACTGATCGTAACTTTGCTTACTATCAGCTTGGGATTATATATAAAGAAAAATTTCAGGAATATGAGTTATCCATTGATAAATTCGAAAATCTATTACAGAACAAGCCTGAAAAACGTTTAATTGTTCCTTCTAAATATAATTTGTATAAAATCTATTTAACACAAGGAAATATCTCACGATCCAATGCAATGATGCAGGATATTATTAATAATCATGGAGAATCTAGATATGCCAAAATTATTCAAAACCCTGATGAAGCATTAAAAGATGATAAAAATGGTCCTAAATCAATATATAATAGATTGTATAAAGATTTTCAGAATCAAAAATATGCATCTGTTATAAAAGAAAGCGATGAGATGATTACAAAATTTGGAGGGAATGAAGATTTTTTACCCAAATTCGAATTGTTAAAAGCTCAAGCCATAGGAAGATATAGAGGATTTGAAGCCTATAAAGAAGCCCTTAATTATGTATCCCTTAATTACCCTCAAAGCCCCGAAGGTAAAAAGGCTCAAGTAATTTATCAGGTTACGATCCCACAAATACAGGATAATGCATTTTTGATTAATTTGGATGAGGAAAAGAATCATAAATTGGTTTATGCATTTTCGACCTTTGGCGATAATCAAGCACAAGGATTAAAAGAGCAAATAGAGGCGATAATCAAAGAACTTCGATACGAGAAGATGAAAGTTTCATTAGATAAATATACTAAAAACCAACAATTTGTAGTTATACATACAAAAGGAAATAAATTAGCCGCAGAAGGATTGGGAGAATTATTGTCTTTGGGTAAAACCGAAGATACTCGTGGTGTAGATTTAACAAAGTGGGATAGGAAAAAGAAATATTATGAAAAAGTAGAGAATGCATATTTTACGATAGCATCTCCAAACTATAGAATACTTCAGATTCATAAAAATTTAGAAGAATATATACAACCAGAACCAGAAACCGAATAATCATTTAATCCCCCTTATAAATTAAATTATGTTTTCAGACAACAAAAAAGGAAGAGATTACGGCAGTACAACTGACTTCTCTCGCAACCAAAACAAAATCTCAGAAGGAACTAAAATCATAGGTGATGTTATTTCTGAAGGAGGCTTTAGAATTGAAGGAACTATCGAAGGAACTTTTAAAACTACGGGAAAAGTAGTAGTAGGAACATCAGGCTTTATTAAAGGCACATTAGAGTGCTCTGATGCAGATTTTGAAGGTAAGTTCTCAGGAACTCTTATAGTGTCGAATACACTATCCCTAAAACCAACTGCACATATCGAAGGCGAAGTTACTGTAGGTAAATTAGCTGTTGAACCAGGAGCAAACTTTAATGCATCTTGTTCTATGAAAGGTAGTGTAAAATCTTTGGGTAAACCTAGTGAACAAAAATCTTCACAATCTCAAACAACACAACAAGGGCAAGGAAAATCAGCTTAGATTAGAAATTTGTATTTGGTTTATTGAGTTTTCTCTTGATTTTAGAAAATAACAAGCTTTTAATCTAAAAAGGATGTAATCCTAAATAAAATCTAAGATGAAAAACACCGGTTCTTTAAAAACACTCTATCGAAATCAGTTATTGAGTACTAAAGGAGGTAGTTCCCCTCATAGATTTGGAGGAGGAGAAATCCCCTTTTTATTAGATAGTTCTGTCGATTTAGCGATTTCCTATTCTGGTCATGGTATTGGAGACGTGAATGGATAATATATTTTCTGTAAATTAGAAAGTTTATTTTAAAACGATCTTTTTTTAATAAAAAGAAGCTTTGAAAAATAAAAATCGAGGAAAAAAAACCTTTAATAAATACATTGCCCTTACTGGTATAGCTTTCCAAATGGGAGCTACTATATTTCTATGTGCTTACGCCGGGAAAAAACTGGATGCTTATTATGAATTGGATAAAAAATGGTTTACCATGGGATTTATACTCTTTGGAGTAACCGCTTCTATATATTTGGTAATTAAGCAACTCAATCGGATTAATAAATCTGACTGATTTTATAATGTATCACTACTTAGATTTTTAAATTCCCTAAATGCTTCTATAATGTTTAAGAAATTTAGATATTTGATGAGTTTATTTTTTGAATAAAAAAATTTAATACGCTAATGGGTAAGAACGTATTCCGTTTTTTATTTCTTTTCACGATTGTAATAACAGGTAGTTATATGATCCATATAGGGGTCATAAATACCTTTTTACTCGAAAGAAATATCAATATTATCAAGCTTTCATATATATTCAACAGTGCATTCACCTTTGTATTTACAATGCTTATATTATTACTAAGCAAAAAATTTAAAGACCAGCTTGGGTTTATTTTTATGGCAGGTAGCCTTATAAAAATTGGAGTTTTTATAACCATCAGTAAGCTTAATAATTTCGAAATCAATAAAAATGTCTTTCTTGATTTTTTTATAGCATATCTAATCTGTTTAATCTTCGAAGTCTATTATATCTCAAAGTTTTTAAATTCTATTAAATGATTGTTTTTCAGAAACTTAAATGTTTTCTGATTATCTTAAACTTATTTAATCAAAATAGTTTAAGAATCTAACATAATTATGTACATTTGCACCGAAATTTAGGAACCGAAATTTTACGCGTAATGCAAAAACGTACTATAGTTAAAATTTTATTGATTTTTAGTCTGGTCTTTATGACAGGAAACTTATTTGCTAAAGAATCCGAGAAAAAGGAAAATGAAGGCGAAGGAGGTGTAAAAGAACGAATCAAAGAATTTATAGATCATCACCTTCAAGACTCATATGATTTTACATTGTTTTCTGATGAAGAAGCAAACAAGCATTATGGCTTTCCTTTGCCTGTGATTTTATGGGATAATGGACTAAAAGCCTTTTCTTCCTCTAAGTTTCATCATGGTGAAACTGTTGCAGAAGTGGATGGTAATTACTATAAATTATACCATTCAAAAATTTATAAAACAGATGCATCAGGTACGATCAATTATGATGAAGATCACCACGCTACCAATGCAAAACCACTTGATTTTTCGATTACCAAAAATGTAGTAAGTATGCTATTAATTAGTTTACTTATGTTTTTTATGTTTAGAAGCCTTGCAAAATCATATAAGAAAAATAATGGTATCCCTACAGGTGTAGGACGTTTCTTAGAGCCTTTGGTTTTATTTATAAGAGATGATATCGCTATCCCCAATATAGGTGAACATAAATATAAGAAGTATATGAGCTTTTTGCTTACTGTTTTCTTCTTTATTTGGTTTTTGAACCTTCTGGGAATGACTCCTCTGGGAGTTAATGTTACAGGAAATATTGCAGTAACTTTTGCATTGGCATTAATCGTATTTTTAATCACTAATTTAACAGCGAATAAAAATTACTGGGGTCATATTTTCTGGATGCCGGGTGTGCCAACTTTTATGAAAGTTGTTTTGGCACCTATAGAATTATTAGGAGTTTTTATCAAGCCATTTTCATTAATGATTCGTTTATATGCGAACATGACTGCGGGTCACGTGGTGCTAATGAGTATTATCGGAATGATATTCTTGTTTAAAAACTGGATCGGTGGTCCATTATCATTTGGATTAGCTTTTGCGTTATCAATATTAGAATTATTGGTTGCAGCATTACAAGCTTATATATTTACGATGTTGTCTGCATTATACTTTGGTATGGCAAATGAAGAAGCACATCACTAGAATTTGAACGTTTAATTTTTAATTATATACTTATGGAAATTCCAGGAATTGTTGGAGCAGGTTTAATTGTAATAGGTGCTGGTATTGGTATCGGTAGAATCGGTGGTCAGGCGATGGACGCTATCGCTCGTCAGCCAGAAGCTTCTGGTAAGATACAAACAGCTATGCTTATTGCAGCTGCACTTATCGAAGGTATTGGATTTGCTGCGTTATTCGCATCTTAATTTACAAACAACAGCTATAACGGTTGGTTATAGCTGTTGTTCATTAGATTTTTAAAATTAAACACTAAAGAAATTAATATCACTAATAATGGAGAAGTTAATAAATGATTTTTCGTTTGGTCTGTTTTTCTGGCAGATTTTAATCTTTGTAGGTTTACTATTATTATTAAGAAAATTTGCATGGAAGCCTATCTTAGAGGCTGTAAATAATCGTGAAGAAGGAATCAAAAATGCATTAGAATCTGCAGAAGAAGCAAGAAAAGAAATGCAAAACCTTCAGGCAGATAATGAGCGAATCTTAAATGAAGCGAGAGCAGAACGAGATGGGATGCTTAAGGAAGCAAAACAGCTTAAAGAAAATATGATTGCAGATGCAAAGTCTGAAGCACAAGCAGAAGCCGATAAAATTGTTGCACAGGCACAGGCTACTATAGCTAATGAGAAAAAAGCTGCAATTGCAGAACTTAAGAATCAGGTAGCAGGACTTTCTGTAGAGATTGCAGAAAAAGTAGTAAAAAAAGAATTATCTGGCAAAGGAAAACAACTAGAATTAGTTGAATCTATGTTAGAAGACGTTACTTTAAATTAAACTAAATGAGTAGAGCAGCAATACGTTATGCTAAAGCAGTTTTGAGCCTAGCTCAAGATAAAAAAGCTACTGAAGATGTTCAGAAAGATATGCAAAGTATTATCTCGACAATTAGCGATAGCGCCGAACTCAGAATGGTGTTAAATAGTCCGTTGATCAAAAGTGAAGTAAAACTTGCTTCATTGCGTGAAATCTTTAAGAACACTGGTAAGATTACACAAAAACTTTTTGATGTATTAATCGAAAACAAAAGAGTAAATTTGTTAGATGATGTAGCAAAGCAATATAGTGTTTTGTTTGATCGATTAAACAACACTCAGGTTGCAAAAGTAACTACTGCAGTACCACTGGATAAAGGATTAAGTGCTAAAGTTTTGGCCAAGATTAAAGAATTAACAGGTAACGAAGCTACCATAGAAAATGTAATCGATGAAAGTATTATCGGTGGATTTATTCTTAGAGTAGGGGATTTACAATATAATGCAAGTATAGCAAATAAGCTTACTAGCTTAAGAAGAGAATTAAGTAATTAA
>CAKMZM010000155.1 GCA_929200365.1 uncultured Flavobacteriaceae bacterium
GATTAGTTAAACGGGTATTTATTTTAAAAGTTTGATTTTTATTAGTATCTAAATCAGTAATGCTCCATGTTACTGTGGTTGCCGTAGTACTTGTAGGTACAGGAAAACCACTTACCTCATTTACATAAGTTACCCCATCAGGTAGTGTAATTACCAATTGCTGTTGTCCTATTGAGGAAATACTGGTGTTTGATACCGTTACTGTTACCTCATTACTATCATTACATACCAGAAAGTTATTGGCTGTAATTGAAAGAGCAAGATCAGGGTCTGGTATCCCTTTAATCGGAATCCTATGATCAAATTGAAGGTTAATATTTTCTGAACAATTTGTAATTCCTTCTAAGAAAAATTTAATTGGGCGACCAGGATTATAGGTACAATCTGAGTTAAGGCTTACCCTAAAACTAATCTCATTTTTACCTGACCAACGAATTCCTGGGATCGTACTTTCTGTTGCATCGGCAAGATCTCCTGATGCTACCAATAAAGAGGTTACTAGGTCTGATGCTTTGATGATTAGATCTTGGGTATCTGATACATTTTGTTGTATAAAAGAAGCTGGTACTGTAGCTGAAGCTCCATTATAAGTGTAGGTTATGGTATTTACATCTGAAGTAGAAACCCCGACTGGTAAATCGACAGTAACATTAGTATCATATACATTAGCAAACTTAGAACTTACTACTTTTATATCAAAAGCTTTATCTTCACATAAATCTACTTCACTTCCTACGGGAGTAACTCCCCAATCTATTCCTCCTGTTTTGTAGCGTAAGGTTACTATATCTTTTTTATATTCATATTGGCAAGTTAAAACACCTGGGTTATTTAATGAAGTTACTGCTGCCAACTCAGCTTCGGTGTCAAAAGCTTCTCCTGATAATGGCCAAGAGTTACAATACCAACCTGCAATCAGGTCAATATCTTGTTCTACATCATTTTCACAAACACGATATTCTGCAATTGGATAAATGATAGTACACGTCTGACCAACCAATTGAGTTCCATTTAATCGAACTAGCATATTACGCGACTTACCAGATCTTGGGTTAATTGGACCATAAAATACAATATCTTGTTCTTTAATAACATTTCCAGCCTGATCTTTTGCTCCCACTAAAATAGTACTATCATCACCCACTTTAAGTTCTAATGCTATCCAAATGTTAGTGATAGTAGATGAAACTAAAGTATTGTCATTACAAAATTGAATAGGCCAATCTGTTGTTCTTTCAAACCCTTCTTGAACTTGATTTGTTGAGACACTATTGGGTATATTATAATATTCAAGTAAATTCCTAATTGGTCTACTTTGAGGCACTTGAGAATATTTAATAATATCATTAGGGTTTTCAAATTTGGCAATAAAACCAAAATCTGTTGTATATGGTCTTGAATTTTGATAAGGTGGTATCGTAAAATTATTACAAACTGGCTCTAATTCTACAAAAAGCCTAATCCCTCTGTAATTATCATTATCACTTAAAATAGATAAATTGCCTAAACTTATTTCAAATTCAGAAGAATTAATTGCTGGTGTTGTTAATGGCAAACGAAGAGCTCCAGAAGCTCTATTATAAGAAATTGGAGTAGAGACATGTTTAGGAGTAGTACTTAATTGATAATCCTGTGGAAAAATATGCTTTAAATCTTTTAATACTAAAATTGGTCTTATTTCATTAATAAAATCATCTCCACCAGTAGCACTGTTTGAAGCAATACCAAGTTGTCCTACTTCCAAATCACAACTTAAAATAGTACCAAAATTTTGAAATCGATATGTTGGAGTAAAAAGTTCAAAAAGAGTTCCTTTAGAATTACCACAGCCTTGTGTATTACTACTCTTCTTACCTAAAAATTTCCCACGAAATACAGATAGATTGTACTTGCCTCTTATAGTAGATGATGTGACTTCAGATGTTTTTTTAAACTGTAATTGTAAATCTTTTACTTCTAATGAAATATCAGTCCCCGAAATTGGATTAATACTAACATTATATTTATATGTCGTCCTCTTTTTACTATCTGTTGAAATTATTGGACTACTTAGAGTATAATTAGTGCCATTGACCACAAGTATTCCATTATCTGAATGTATTAAAGGCTGTTCATTCAAGTTATCCGGAACATTAAATGCTACTTCAAAAGAAATTTCGGTATAAGATTCATTTGTCGCGGTAGTTACTGATCCTGTAGATGTAATTAAGACTTTATCTAGAGGGTAAGCTGCATTCAACTTAATATTTGGGGTATTAGCATTAACTTTAGGTATACTGCTCAATTGGTCAGTCGTATAAAAATCTAATCCATTATATCCTTCTACATAACCAAAAGTATTTCTGGCAACATTAAAAGTTTCTGTTTTAAAGTCGCATGTGCCACCACCCCCAGGTTCAATTGTACAGCGTTCGAATTCTGTGAATATTGAAGATGATGTTTTTGCTATTTCGATTAGTTCTAGACTATTATAATCTCCACAGACATCGATATACATCTCCCAATTAATGTCACTAATAGTTTCGACTAAAGTATCACTACATTCAACAGACACTGTAACTTCATAGCGTCCACTTTTACCTCCGCCTCGTGCTTCATACTGATTATTACCAATTGAATTTGCAACGAGTGTTTTCGTATTACTCCCATCTTTTTCGAACCAAGTTACATTAGTTATTGAATACCCTTCTGGAATAGTAAATCTAGATAAGTAGTTATTTGAAATATTAATCACATTATCACGTCCAGTCGCAAGTAATCTAGAATAATCAACATTAAAGACAAACACACCTGTTTGTCCTGACTTCATTTCTGCAGGAATATTATCAAATGCTGCTGTAGTTTCTCTAGAATTTAAATTAATAGAGTTCGTTGTTTGATATGTTAAGGGTGTCTCACAAGAATTTGTTTGAGCAAGTAAAATTCCTTGATGAATTGTATTATATAATCTATTATATGCCTGAGCATCCCAAGGTAATATAAATTCTATATCAAGAGTTAAAGTTGAACCAACAGGAAGATCATCAAAAACACCATCTTTATCGATATCATCCAATCCTATTCCTGGACCATCTGGGTCGTTATTTAAAAAACCATCTAAATTATCGGAAAACTTATAAGACTTATAATCGGCTGCAATATCTTCTCCCAAATTAAAAGTATTGCCATTAATTTTGATTTTATTTAATCCTCCTCTTAATTTAGCGGGAAAATAATCTCGAAGTTCTAAATTAAATGCTGTATCAGCATATGGAACGATTGAGTTATTTCCATGATTGGTATAAATATATAGTACTCTAATCGGATCTCCACATAGATCTCCTAATTTTACTACAGATAAGTTTCCTCTTAAATTAGGTCTACCTGGAGAAAAACTTAAATAATTAACAGAAGTTGCATCTAAATCTGTAGTTGATTCACATGAATCAACTCCGCCACATCCATATACTGCCGTATAATTAGTCTGTAATTCTTGAAAACAATCTCCTACTTTTAGTGAAACATTATCTATCAATGTCAGTCTTTCATTTTGCTCAAAAACAGCATTACCATTTCCTATAGTTGAAAAATTAGTAATCGTATATTCCAAACGTTGTAATCCCGTTCCTATAGGAGAAATAACAGCAGGACCAACTGGTACCAATACTTGGCCTGTAGATAATTTAAGTTCATTAAAATCAATATTAGCATCGTAGTCTACATATAACCTAAACTCGCTTACTGCCCCTAAACCACTATTAACAACTTCTACCTCTCTAATAAAAACGGTACCATCTTCATCTTTTTCTAGCACACCAAATTCAATATTAGGATCTCCTTTTACCTTTACAAACAGTTCTGGAAAATTAACATTATACGATTCTGAAGTACCTGTTACTGTTTGTTCTGCTCCCGCATTTACCTTATAGGCTACTGAATTTGTATTTCTTACAACAAATGTCTCATTGGTTTGTGTTGCGGCATCAAACTCAGTTAATAATGTACAGTCTCCTTTTGCGGTATAAGTAAAATTAGTAATTCCATTAGCCGGGATATCTGGTATTGAAAACTTTATCTGACTAGCTGTATTGCTATTAGGGTATTGTGAATTTACCAAAGTAATCCCATTCGGTAAGGTAGAATTATATACAATACCAGATAAAATAGCATTACTCCTATTGGTTAATTTAATAGTAAAAGTTACTTCATCTCCACAAACTACCAATGCAGCATTGGTAGATGTTTCTATCAACAAATCAGCATTGGATTGTGCATATCCTATTACATTAAGTAACAGAAAAAGTGCAGTATATATTTTTTTCATCTTGTGTGTATTCGAGTTGGTTATCTGATTTGTTTACGGTTCTTGGTAATTAGTTGAAATTCGTTATTTAAAAGTCGAACTTCCAGAGCTATAGATTTCGGTTTTGCTTTACCCCATTTTTTTTCTATGATCATTTTTAGATCATCTAAATAGACTAAGGTTTCTTCTTGATTATAAAACAAATAGAAGTTATTATCTGATTTTCTATTCAATATTGCTTCTTGACTATCTAGCACATGTCCATCTTCAATTAAATCTACCTGAATAAACTTTACATTCACAGCTTTATAAAATTGAAGTGAGATTTCAAATACATTTTTTTCTTTTTCAAAAACCTCAAAGTCAAATGTATTTTGTTGCGCATAAAAAAGTGTCGTACAAAACATCCCAAAAATCAGGATCATACTATGTTTGATTCTATTTTTCATCGTTGCTATAGGTTTAGTTATTAGGATCAATGACTACATTTATTCCAGTTTTTGGTGACTCGACTGGATCAAAATCAGGATCAGAAGGAGAAAATGGTTTTTTAGTGGTTTTAATATATTTATCTCTGTCTACAAAAGTATCTCCGGGTCCGTTAGGATTTTGGCGAGTAATATAATCTGCCTGATCTGTGCATATCCCAAAAGATTGCTGTTCCCACTTTTTGGTATCCTTGTTATACACATATACAGGTTCGACTGGTAAATTATTTGTATCGTATGTTAAATCTGGATTATAATTTCCTTTATCATCACATTTACTAGGAATATCTAATTTCACTGTCCATTCTAATGCTTGTTTCGATCTGGTAGATTGTGCATAGGTAAGTGATTGTCTAATATCCCAAATCGTCACAAAAGGATATGCCGATGTGTCATACGAATACTTAATTAATCCACTGGGAAGGTTTTCTTCTTTAGGAGATTCATTTGTCTGAGTTGTCGCTCCTGTTAACGGATCAAAATATTTTAATTTCTGTTCTTCTCTGGTAGATAATCCAGCGACTATAGGTCCAGACACTCCTAATTCTGGAAAACTAAGATCGATAGTATACTTAGAAATAGCGTTAGGATCTGATCTATCTACTCGTGTAGGTGCTCCCAAAAGTCTACATGTTTCGTCGATACAAGCATAGGTATCTATCTCGCATTGTTTTTTACATTGTTGTACAATTTGTTCTACTAGTGCTTCTATATCTTCTTCGGGAACTATATTATCATTAGGATCAATTTTACATTTGCCGATTACATAACATCTGTTTTCAAACAGTTCTATTAAGTTTCGCTTAAAGAGTTCTCGTTTGTCATCACAGTTCTCATTACATTCCTTCATCAATAATGAAACTTCATTTTCAATCATACTAACTCCAGTAGCTTGTGGTTCACCTGCCAGATCAATAAACCATCTATCTTGAGGAATCGGTGGCATATCTGCAAAGCTATTAGTGATATACCCTCCGTTTTCTGCAAATAAATCTGCTGATAAAAATTCTAATCCAGATAATGTTCCTGGTAATACATCTGCACTAGTAAAGGTTAATATGAAATCTGATTCTTTCTCGTAATCTGGATTTAACACATAGCTTGTTGCTTCAAAATAATTTCCGCAATTAACAGGTACTACATCGGGTACCACTTCTTCTTTAAAATCTTTTACCAGGTTATAAAAGGTAAGACGTTGATCGCAATTCCAGTCTTTTGAAGTTTGTTCACACTGTATATATCCTACATCACAGAAATTACAAGGTATTGGAGTTCCATCTGGGTATTCACCACAACAACCAAACTCTTTTTCTTCAATTTCTCCTGTTGTTTCATTAACCACTTCTTCAATACAAATATTAGGGTCTCTAAAACAGGTTTCTGCTTCTAGAATAGGGAATGTTCCTTCTTTATATTCAAAATACTTAAAGGCATATACTGGGTCCTTAATATTATAATAATGTTCTCTTGTTTTTGAATCAAAAAGCTCTGACCATCCCTCTATAAGACCCGCTAGTCTGTTTCGATCATACTTTGTAAATTTTTGATTGGTTTTTGAGTTCACCAACGTATCGAAATCGGGTTGAAATACTTCAAAATTAGCCTTGGGAGCTCTGTCTTGAGGTACTTCATTTATGATATCTCCAAATTTGTAACCTGTACATTCAAGGAATTTATATACCACATTGCCTAGTTCTGCCTCTGCCTGATCCTGAGCAACACCATTGGTGCTTACGTTTTGTCGTCTTATTCTTCTTACTAGTTTACGCTTTGCGATCCATCGTACAATAAAGTTTTTTATATTTTTCTTTAAATGTCCTTTACTGTCACCTCCTCTTGTGTCATAACTTTCTGCTACATTATTTTCTTCATTTGAGTCCAAATCATAATCCCCAACACATAATTTATTTACTAATTCTATTGCGATAGGCTCCCAGCATTCTGCTAATTCTTGTGCAGAGTACTGTGATCCTAGTAATATCACTTTAGGTTTTGGGTAGTCACAATTCTTATAATTACCACCAGTAACTGGATGATTAGGGGTATTTTCTTCCTCTTTAGGGCAATCCTGATCACCATATTGATCTGTAGCCATATAGTATACCATTTGATTAAACACCCCTGGTCTTTGCCACCCTACTAATTGAGCATAAATCTCTTCTGCTGCTTTTTCTCGTGTGTACTCAGTATTTACTGCGCTTTTACATTCATATAGCATAGAGATAACATACCCCTCAAAATCAATAGGATAAGCATCTGTATTCTTAAGCGTTACCGAACCATCGCTTAGTTTTTCATAAGTGAAGTTGTTTTCTGTGTCTAATAAGAAATTTGGATTTGGATTTATATGGTTATCAGGGTTTGGAGTGGTTAACGGAGTTTCTCCTGTTCCAAAGTATGAAATGGATTCTACTACTTGATCATCTAACTGTTTATTATTTCGATATGCTTCTAAAGCTGGCGGAATCGGAGTGTGGAAAGGTGGTGTAAATAATATAGGTACCTGAAACTGACAACATGGTGTTTCAAATCCAATTTTTACAGGTCTTCGTCCCTCAATCGAAGTATCGGTATCATAATTAAAAGCCTTTAAATCACCACTAGGATCAAAATAATAAACCGTGATTTTATATTGATCTTCTCTACCAAGATAATAGTCTAAAAATTCGTCATCTGCTTCAGGGTCAGTAGGATCTTTGCTCGTAAAACTTACTTTTTCATCAGAGCACCCTACACAATCAAAACTAACGATTGCTGTTCTTTTTCCTGTAGTAGCATCGGTAACAATATTTGCTGCGAGTTGCTTATTATAAACCAGTTTACCAAAATGAAAAATATCGTTATATAAATATTCCATTTCTTCTTCGCAATCCACTTCATTAGAAAAATCAATAACCCAATCAAAAAATGGTTTTATAAGTTTATTAATACTATCCTCTGCATTAACCAAATCAAGCTTTATAGAATCGCTAGGCACTAAAGTTTTTTGAATATAATATGTGCCTGTATTTAAAATTACATTTCCGAAATCTACAGTAATATTATCTATGCCATCATTTGTTGTATCTGTTAAATCTTTTAAGGTTGGTTGTTCAAAATTATGTACCACATTACCTGTACCTACATCAAAAACTTCAATCTTTAAACTGTAGTCCAGATCTAATTCTAAATTATGGCATAATCCATCTAATACAGGTCTTGTAATTGTATAACTTATATTTACATCTGTTTCGTCTTCTAAAATGGTAACACGTTTAGATGCTAAGAAACCTGTTGATGTTTTTATATTATTAGTAATTCTATCGGTTACTCCTTTCACGGTGTTATCTGGATTTGTATCTTTTACACTATCTAGCACAGTATCATCTTCGCTAAAAGTAAGTCCTGTGGCAATTGTATTTCCCTCTTTAGTAATATAAGAGACCGATCTTGTACTATTAGGGTCGA
>CAKMZM010000156.1 GCA_929200365.1 uncultured Flavobacteriaceae bacterium
AAAAATGAATCTAAAGAAAGTAGAGCCATCAAGGTATCAAATACAAGATCGCTTTGTTGTTAGAATCAAAAAAACAATACTCTGGTTTATGAGTTTTGATTTCTGGTGCAATTGATTAAAACTTATGAGTACTGTATCATAATAGTGAATATTTAACTGGTATAAAACCACTACTCAAGATAAGTTTATGAGTTATCACTTAATAATAAAAGTTGATAAATCAAAATTTTAATAAAAATTATCGTTTTATTTAACATAATAATATTATAAAAAAGGTATTTAAGCATTAATTTTGCAATACCCTTTTTAAGATCATTGTTAATAGCACTATACAAATACTTATGACTATAAACGTAAACCCAACGTAATTACATATTATTCAGTGATATAGTATGTAATTCGAAAAATTGTTAGATTATGAAAAATTACATACTATCTTTTTTAGTATTTTTCTCTTTTTTAGTATTTCCCAATAGTAGTATTGAAACATCTTTATATGAAATTACTATTGATCAAAGTCAAAACCCCCGCGACCGCAAACTATCTACAGAAGAAGTTAAAACACGAGGACTTGATCTTTTGGCAAATCAAGTTGTTGAAAATATTGATGAAATTGATTTACGCAAAACAGCAAGATCTGCAATTTTCGAAACTTCTTATGGCTTTAGATGGAAAATGGTTAATTTGCATACCAGTAAAATAATTATTGTAAAAGTTGATAAAAATTTCAATCTTATTTCTGCACGAAGTAGTAATCGAAAGTTATAATACCTTAGAGCATGTTTCAACATAATGAGAACTAAAAAGGTTCTTATACCAAATCATAAACATATTGGGATATTTGAATGGTTTTAAGTAACCCTATGGTTCTCAAAATAATGGTTTTCAGGAAGCAGGGAGTTTAAACATGCGTTTCACAAAAAGCAGTTAGCTATACAATACATCCTTTTTATTTTCTACTATATCGCTTTATAGAACTTATTAGAGATCATCTCTAGTAGTATCTTATACTCCTGAAAAATAATATTTATATGCTTTGGGATAAAGATTTAATTCTTTTATCTATATTTTTATCAATCATTTACTAAACTTATGATTCCTTAATAATAGTATCGCATGAATGTAAGTATTAAAAAAATCGGTGCCATATCTGGTCCTGCAATTTTTTTTCTTGTCATATTTTTTTTTCACCCTAATGGTTTAAGTAAAGAAGCCAATGCGATACTGGCTAGTACATTGTGGATTGCTATCTGGTGGATTACTGAAGCTATTCCTATTGCAGCTACTTCGCTCTTGCCCATTGTTTTATTTCCGTTATCTGGTGGATTAGATATTAAAACAACAACCGCTGCATTTGGTAATCATAATATTTTCTTATACGCAGGGGGATTTATACTTGCAATCGGAATAGAGAGATGGAATTTACATAAACGTATTGCATTAGGCATTATAAATGTTATTGGCACCAATGTCAAAACGATGATTCTTGGCTTTATGGTGGCTACAGCATTTTTATCGATGTGGATTTCTAACACAGCAACATCGGTAATGATGTTACCCATAGGTATTGCCATAATCACTCAACTTACCGATAATCCTAATACTATCGAAGATGAAAATAAAATCTTCGGAAAAGCACTAATGCTAGCTATAGCATACAGTGCATCTATCGGCGGTGTTGCCTCTCTTATAGGAACCCCTACTAATCTTATTCTAGCAGGCATTGTTAAAGAAATTTATGGGTTTGAAATCACATTTACCAATTGGATTGTTATAGGTTTACCCATCTCATTAGTAATGTTATTCATCTGTTGGCGTTATTTGGTTCAAATCGCATTTTCTTTTAAACAAAAAGAATTTCCTGGAGGGAAAGATGAGGTAAAAAGACAACTAAAAGAATTAGGCAAGATATCTTTTGAAGAAAAACTGGTACTTGCAGTATTTATATGCACTGCTTTTGCCTGGATTACAAGGTCTTTTTTATTACAGCCAATTTTTTTGGCTATAGACGATACCATAATTGCCATTACCGCAGCATTACTTCTTTTTATTCTACCCAGTCGAGAAAAAGGAAAACCATTAATGAACTGGCAAACGGCAGTAAAGTTACCGTGGGGTGTACTTTTGCTTTTTGGTGGTGGTCTTGCTTTGGCTGCTGGTTTTAAAGAATCGGGATTAGCATTATGGATTGGTACGCAAATGACATTATTGCAAGGGGTTTATTTGATTACTCTTTTGGCATTTATTGTTACTGCTGTAAATTTCTTAACCGAAATCACATCAAATGTTGCCACTACTTCAATGCTATTACCCGTTTTGGCATCAATGGCGCTATCACTAGATGTGCATCCATTTATGCTTATGGTAGGTGCAACAATTGCAGCATCATGTGCATTTATGCTTCCTGTAGCTACGCCACCTAACGCAGTGGTATTTGGCTCGGGGTATTTAACCATTCCTGATATGATGAAAAAAGGGTTTTGGCTTAATATCATATCTATTATCCTGATTATCGCAATCACGTATTATCTACTCCCCTACTTCTGGGATTTTGAGCCATCCTCTTTTCCGAAGGAATTTAAAAAAATATAGATTTCAGCCTATTGAGTAAGTATCTCTTTTATAGCTTCATAATCCTCCATATATTCCCAATATACAATTCTGTCGTATGCATATTGTATTAAAATATACTTTTTGCTAATCGATAAAATTCTACTAACCGCAACTACTTTTTTTGAAGCTTCTTCGACCTCAACCTCTTCTGTAATTTCTTGATTTTGATCGTCAAAACCATGAAGAATTATATGATTCTTTAATGTAAGTTCTATAAATTTCACTATGAATTGATTTTTATTTTTTCAAATTTAACTCATTTTACCTTAACACGGCTTTAAGACTTTAATGTTTTCATTTTACTTACTTTAGGGTTATCAAAACTAACCTCTTAGAATGTGTTAAAATTATTTCTCTTTCTCTTAAGTAGTATTTCTGGTATTTCAGAAAAAAAGGGTTTAGGTTTAAAAAACAGGTCTCCAGATATATATATATTCTTATACTATTATAACAATAAATACAACTATAATTAATTCACAATCAAAAAATGAAAAAACAACTATTTTTATTATTACTACTAGGTATGATTTCTACACTATCTGCTCAGAAATTTACCATGGATCTTATTAAAGATAATACACCGCGTAATATAGGCCCTGGGGGAATGAGTGGTCGTGTCACTGCTATAGATGTGGTAACTGCCAATCCTAATATTATATATGCAGGAACTGCTTCTGGTGGACTCTGGCAATCTACTTCTGGAGGAATCAAATGGGCTCCTGTTTTTAATAATGAAACTACTGCTTCTATAGGTGCCGTGGCAATACAACAATCAAATCCATCGGTAATCTGGGTAGGTACAGGAGAAGGAAACCCTAGAAATAGTCTTAATGGTGGATATGGTATCTATAGATCACTAGATGGTGGCAAAAACTGGAAACTTATGGGATTAGAAAAAACCCGCCATATACATAAGGTAATTATTGACCCTACTAATCCTAACATTGTTTATGTTGCAGCAATCGGATCGCCTTGGGGAGAACATCCAGAAAGAGGTATTTTTAAAACTACCGATGGCGGTACTACCTGGACCAAAATTCTATTCAACAATAATAAAACAGGAGCTGCAGACCTTGTTATGGACCCCACCAATCCCAACAAGTTAATAGCTGCCATGTGGGAGCATAAGCGCGACCCCTGGTTTTTTAATTCGGGAGGAGAAGGTTCTGGTCTTTATATTACTCATGATGGAGGAAAAAACTGGGAAGAACGTACCGATAAAGACGGGCTTCCAAAAGGTAATTTGGGTAGAATAGGATTAGCAATAGCAGCTAATAAACCTAATATTGTCTATGCATTGGTCGAAGCCAAAAAAAACGCGCTGTACAAATCAACAGATGGAGGATTTAAGTGGAAAAAAATTAATGACAAAAAAGATATCGGTAATCGTCCCTTTTATTACTCTGATATATTTGTAGACCCACAAAATGAGAATCGAGTATATTCTATATTTACCTATGTAAATGTTTCTGAAGATGGTGGTAAAAACTTTACACAATTGATGCCTGCCTATGGTGTTGATAATGGTGTACATCCCGATCATCATGCATGGTGGATTCATCCCAATGATGGGAGTTATATGATCGATGGTAATGATGGGGGACTAAATATTACTCGTGATGGAGGTAAATCCTGGCGTTTTATAGGAAATCTTCCTGTTGCACAATTTTATCATATTAATGTAGACAATGAATTTCCGTATAATGTATATGGTGGTATGCAGGATAATGGTAGCTGGAGGGGTCCTGCTTATGTGTGGAAAGCACAAGGAATCAGAAACTCGTACTGGCAGGAAATATCGTTTGGTGATGGGTTTGATGTTGTACCCGACAAAGATGACTCTAGATATGGATGGACCATGAGCCAGCAGGGATATGTGAGCAGATATGACTGGATGACGGGTAATAACTATACCGTGCGCCCTACTCACCCCGATCCTAAAGTAAAATTACGTTTTAACTGGAATGCAGCGATCAATATTGATCCATTTGATAATAGTACTATCTATTTCGGAAGTCAGTTTGTACATAAAAGTACAGATAAGGGGCTTATCTGGAAAATAATATCTTCTGATCTTTCGACAAACGATCCCGAAAAACTAAAACAAGCAGAGAGTGGAGGATTAACGATGGATGCTACCGGAGCAGAAAATCACTGTACTGTTTTGGTGGTCGAGCCCTCACCACTAGAGCAAAATATGCTTTGGGTAGGTACAGATGACGGTCGAGTACATATCACTCAAAACGGAGGTACAGACTGGACTGATGTATCTAATAATATAAAAGAATTACCAAAAGGAAGCTGGATTGTGCAAATCAAAGCTTCAAACAAAAAGAAAGGGGAAGCCCTTTTGGTCGCTAATGATTACAGAAGGTTTAACTACACCCCGTATGCATTTAGAACCACTGATTATGGCAAGACCTGGAAACGTATTGTTGACCAGAATGATGTAAAAAGCTATACGCTTAGTATTGTTGAAGACCCTATAGAAAAAAACCTGTTATTTCTGGGTACAGATGATGGGTTATACATTTCTCTTAATGCAGGAAACAGTTGGACAAAATGGACCAAAGGTTTTCCTACTGTATCGGTAAAAGATTTGGTAATACAACCTAGAGAGCATGATCTGGTTATTGGTACTTTTGGTAGAGCTGCCTGGGTACTAGATGATATACGACCACTAAGAGCATTGGCAAAGAACAGTGCCATTTTAAGTCAGAAATTACATCTTTTTGATCCTCCAATTGCATATCAGACCGCTTATCAACAACCAACAGGTAGTCGTTTTGGAGGAGATGCCCTATATAATGGTGAGAATCGTGATTATGGAGCTCTTATTTCATATTATATTAAAGTAGAGAAAAAGAAAAAAGAAGAGGATAAAAAGGAAGATGATGAGGATGAGGATGATAATGAAGAGGAAGAAGCTAAGGTAAAATGGGATTCTATTTATCTTAAAATCTATGATGGCGATCGTTTGATTAGAACTTTAACAGAAAAGACTCCAGATTCTACAGGGTTTCATAAAACAAAATGGCTTATGAATGAAAAAGGTGTTGATCGACCTTCGCGAAAAATCAAAAAACGAGATAAAGAACCTGGTGGTGTTAGAGTAAAACCTGGTAAATATAAACTGGTACTAGAATATGGAGATCAAAAATCTGAGACCATAATAACCGTTAAGTCTGATCCCAGATTACAAATCTCTCAGAAGAACATCAATGAAGTTTACATAGCTTCAAAAAACATGGAAAAAATGAGACAGTCTACAGCAGATGCTGTAAAACAATTGGTAGAGAGTAAGGATATAGCCTCAAAATACCAGAAAGAGCTTAAAAAATTAGATAAAAAGAAATATAAAGATCAGATTAAATTATCTAAAGATATCACCAAAAAAATCGATAGTGTAATTGCTATTTATCTTGGTAAAGAAGATAAACGCCAAGGAATTACTCGTAATCCAGAGGTAACCGTGATGCAACGTATAGGTACGGCAGGATGGTATGTAGGCAGTCGTAAAAATGGATTGACCTCTACAGAAAACACTCTGATACAACAAGCAAAGAATGCTTTACAAAACGCATTGACCAAAACCAATGATTTTTTTATAAATGATTGGAAACCATATCGCGAAGCTATTGAGAAGCTAGATGCTTCTCCTTTTAAAGAGATAAAGAATTTCAGTTTAAAATAATAACCAATAAATTAAACATTTATGAAAAAACTACTCACACTTAGCATGAGTTTGCTTCTCTTCTACTCTTGTAAACAAGAAAAGAAAGAAGAAATAGCTCAACCTATCAAAATCGACCAGTATTCTATAGAGCAATTTATGGATAATGAAAATGCATTTTCGAATGGATTTTCTGCAGATAAATCCAAGGTACTTATGACCAGTAATCGTTCTGGGATTTATAATATGTATACAGTTGCTACCAATGGTGGCGAACTTATGCCTGTAACCAAATCTGATAGTGCTTCGGTTTTTGGGATATCATATTTTCCCGAGGATGATAGAATCTTATTCAGAATGGATGGTAATGGTGATGAAATATATAAAATCTTTGTCAAAGACAGCTCTGGTATCAAACGCTTAACTCCAGAAAAGAATGTAAGAGCCTTATTTAGAGGGTGGGCAAAAGATGGTAAGAGTTTCTTTTATGGTAGTAATGAACGAGACCCTAAATATATGGATCATTATGAGATGGATATTGCTGATTTTACATCCAAACTAATTTATCAGAATACTGATGGGATGGATTTTGGCGGAATGTCTGAAGATAGAAAACATATAGCACTTTTTAAGTCTATCAATAGTAATGATAATGATCTTTATCTATTGAATACTGAAACAAAAGAGAGAATTAAGATTAATGATAATTTAAGTGGAAACTTTCCAGAAGATTTCTCTCCAGATGGTACATCTTTCTATTATACTACCGATGATAATGCAGAGTTTAGTTACTTAATGAAGTATAATCTTGAAGATGGTAGTAAAGAGAAGGTTTTAGAAAAAAATTGGGATATTTCTAGTTTCTATTTTACCCGAAACGGAAAATATCAAGTCATGTTTACCAATGAAGATGCCAAGACAGTTATGGAGGTAAAAGAAGTAGCAACAGGTACTATTGTTGATTTCCCTGATATTGAAAACCAACAAACTAACAGTGCACGTTTTTCGAGAGATGAATCTATGGCATTACTTAGCGTTGGTGGGTCAAATACGCCTACCAATTCATATTCTTATAATCTTGCAACCAAAGAGTATCATAAACTTACAGATGTTTTAAATAAAGATATCAATGCAGATCATTTGGTTACTTCAGAAGTAGTTCGTTTTAAATCTTTTGATGGGTTAGATATTCCTGCTATATATTATAAACCCAAACAAGCTACGGCAGATCATAAAGTGCCTGCCCTAGTTTGGGTTCATGGTGGTCCTGGGGGGCAATCCAGACAACGATTTAGTTCTGTAATCCAATATCTGGTAAATCACGGATATGCTGTACTGGCTGTTAATAACAGAGGTAGTAGTGGTTATGGAAAAACCTTTTACAAAATGGATGATCAAAATCATGGGGATAAAGATCTAAAAGATTGTGTTGCCGGAAAAGATTGGTTAGCAAAACAAGATATTATTGATGCTGATAAGATAGGAATCATTGGTGGTTCTTATGGAGGATATATGACTATGGCCGCACTTACATATACTCCAGAAGAGTTTAAGGTTGGGGTAAATATTTATGGAGTTACAAATTGGTTGAGAACATTAAAAAGTATTCCGCCATGGTGGGAGTCTTTTAAAGAAGCATTGTATACAGAAATGGGAGATCCAAACACTGCTGATTCTGTTCGTTTACGACAAATCTCTCCGCTTTTTCATACTGAAAAAGTTACAAAACCATTGATTGTACTTCAAGGAGCCAAAGATCCTAGAGTTTTAAAAGTAGAATCTGATGAAATTGTAGAAGGAGTTAAGAAAAGTGGTGTTCCTGTAGAATATGTGTTATTTGAGGATGAAGGACATGGCTTTGTAAAAAAAGAAAATCAAATCGAAGCCTATGGTAGAATTTTGAAGTTCTTAGACAAATATTTAAAAAATG
>CAKMZM010000157.1:0-3916 GCA_929200365.1 uncultured Flavobacteriaceae bacterium
CATAGTATGAAGAAGATAAACCACAAAGATTTTAAGGTATCTGCTACCATAGAATTATCCAAAACCCCGACCACCTTTGATCTTGATGAGAGCGAAAAAAAAATCAAGGCAGCACTCGAAGAAACACGTGAGAAATTAGGGAAACTTCAAGATACCTTATATGCACATGGTAAATACGCCGTATTGATTTGTCTTCAAGGTATGGATGCAGCAGGTAAGGATAGTTTGATCAGAGAAGTATTCAAAGATTTCAATACCCGTGGTATTATCGTTCACAGTTTTAAAGTACCCACAGCATTAGAACTAGGTCATGACTATTTATGGAGACATTACATAGCTTTGCCACAACGAGGAAAGTTTGGAGTTTTTAATAGAACACATTACGAAAATGTTTTGGTAACACGAGTACATCCAGAATATATAATGGCAGAACAGATTCCTCATATCAATACAGTTGAAGATATTAATGATGCATTTTGGGAGCAACGTTTTGAACAAATTCGAAATTTTGAAAAACATATTGCCGAAAACGGTACTCTGATTTATAAGTTCTATTTGCACTTGTCAAAAGAAGAGCAAAAAAACAGGTTACTTCGCCGACTAGAGAAGAAAGAAAAAAACTGGAAATTTTCTGCAGGAGATCTAAAAGAACGCAAACTTTGGGATCAATATCAAGCTTGTTATCAAGATGCTATAAACAAAACATCATTACCACATGCCCCATGGTATGTGATCCCCGCAGATAATAAACCCGTAGCACGATATATTGTAGCAAAAACCTTATATACCACATTAAAAGAATATGATGATATACAAGAACCAGAATTAGACAATAAAACAAAAGCTAATCTGGAGTTGTATAAACAAGAATTAGAAAACGAATAAAAAAATAACATGGTAAGAACTATAACTCTCATCTTTTTAGCACTATTATCATTCAATAGCTTTGCACAAAATGACGCAAAAGAAGATGCTACTATTCTAAAAAAAATATATGATACCTCATTACTTGATGGCAAAAGTTATACATGGCTAGACTATCTCTCTAATCAGATTGGGGGTAGGCTTTCGGGCTCTTTAAATGCACAACTAGCCGTAGAGTGGGGCGAAAAAGAATTAAAAGAACTAGGTCTGGATAAAGTATGGTTACAGCCAGTAATGGTACCAAAATGGACACGCGGTGTAACAGAATTTGCCTACATCGAAACAGAACCAGGCGTAACGACCAATGTGCCGATTTGTGCATTAGGAGGCTCTGTGCCAACACCAATAGGGGGTATTAAAGCCCCTGTTATAGAAGTTAAGGGGCTAGAAGACCTCAGAAAACTAGGAACAGCAAAGATTGAAGGAAAAATAGTGTTTTTTAATAGACCCATGCAGGCAAATCTTATTGAAACATTTAAAGCATATGGTGGCTGTGTAGATCAGCGATATTCTGGAGCAGCAGAAGCAGCAAAATATGGCGCTGTAGGAATAATTGTGCGTTCTATGAACCTTAGACTAGATGATTTCCCTCATACAGGATCAATGAGTTATGGTGATCTAAAAGATATAGATAAGATTCCTGCTGCTGCAATAAGTACCAATGGAGCAGATTTGTTAAGCTCTATGTTAACATTAAACCCTAAAATTAAATTTCATGTAAATATGAATTGTCGTACCTGGAAAGATGTACAATCCTATAACGTGATTGGTGAAATTACAGGAAACGAATTTCCTAAAGAATATATGGTAGTAGGGGGACATCTGGACTCCTGGGATTTGGGAGATGGTTCGCATGATGACGGAGCGGGAATTGTTCAATCTATGGAAGTATTACGATTGTTTAAAAAAATTGGGTACAAACCTAAGCGATCTATTAGAGTGGTGATGTTTATGAATGAAGAGAATGGATTGCGTGGAGGTAAAAAATATGCAAAAGTAGCTAAAGAGAAAGGAGAAAATCATGTCTTTGCTCTGGAAAGTGACTCAGGAGGATTTACACCCAGAGGATTTTCTTTTGATAGCAATGATGCTAATTTTGCCCAAGTACAAAGCTGGAAACCTCTTTTTGAACCCTACCTAATACACTCTTTCTCTCAAGGTGGAAGCGGTGCCGATATAGGACCACTTAAAAAAGAAGGAATTGTACTCGCAGGGTTACGACCAGATTCACAACGTTACTTTGATTATCACCATGCTAAGAATGATACTTTTGATGCTGTTAATAAACGAGAACTCGAACTAGGCGCTGCAACAATGACCAGCCTGATGTATCTCTTTGATAAGTATGGAGTGAAGTGATATTTGTTGAACTCCTTTAAATAAGTTTGTTATGTGCTTATATTAGTATAAAACTCCTAGCTGAATATTGATTAACTGACTAACTTTTTAAGTTGTAATTATACTTGATTTTCAGACATGTATCTCAATTTCTGAATCGAGTTCAGGACAGGTTTTAAATCCTTCTCAGCGGAAAACTTCTAGGGCTGGTGATTTCATTTAAACCATTTCAATGTTAAATATACGATAAGAACCCCTTAGTTTGTTTATGTTCTAATACCTTTGCGTCTTCAAAAATTGTAAAATGCTACAACAATACACCAAAGAATTTCGATATAACTTACAGCTAGCTACACCAGTAATGCTGGGTATGCTAGGGCATACTTTTGTGGGGCTGATCGATAATATTATGGTAGGGCAATTGGGGACAGCAGAGTTGGCAGCAGTATCTTTGGGTAATAGCTTTATGTTTATAGCCATGTCTTTGGGAATAGGGTTCTCTACAGCAATAACACCATTGGTAGCAGAGGCCGATGGAGAAAATAATTTTGCTAGTGGTAAATCTGTATGTAAACATGGCTTGTTTCTATGCACTACCTTAGGAGTTGCATTGTTTTTAATGATATTGGCTGCAAAGCCATTGATGTACTTCATGAAACAACCCCCAGAAGTGGTTGAATTGGCAATACCTTATTTGGATCTGGTCGCTTTCTCTTTGATTCCGCTAGTAAGTTTTCAGGCATTAAAGCAATTCTCAGATGGGTTGTCTATGACCAAATACCCGATGTATGCTACTTTGGTTGCAAATCTGGTGAATATAGTCTTGAACTATGTATTGATTTTCGGGAAATTTGGTTTTCCGCAAATGGGAATAGTTGGTGCAGCAGTTGGCACACTGGCTTCAAGATTTGTGATGGTTATCTTTTTATGGATTTTTCTGAAAAAAAAAGAAAAATCTACTGCTTATGTAACCCATATCAGGTTTTTCTCGCTGAAAAGAAAAATGATAAACAAAATACTGGCATTGGGGTTTCCGTCTGCATTACAAATGTTTTTTGAAGTAGCCATTTTTACTGCTGCAATATGGTTATCAGGTATTTTAGGTAAAAATCCGCAGGCTGCTAATCAAATAGCATTAAACTTATCCTCTATGACCTTTATGATAGCTATGGGATTAAGTGTAGCTGCAATGGTGCGGGTTGGTAATCAAAAAGGGCTTCAGCAGTATAGGGAGTTAAGAAGAATAGCAATTTCAATATTTTTATTAACCTTTTTATTAGCAGTTGTGTTTGCTCTATTATTTATTTTGTTTAATGATTTGCTTCCTCGAATATACCTGAATGTAAAAGATGTTAAAAATCTGGCAGATAATACCGAGGTAATTACCATTGCCGCAAAATTATTAATCATTGCCGCATTATTTCAGGTTTCAGATGGGATACAGGTTACTGTGCTAGGTGCTTTGAGAGGGCTACAGGATGTTAAAATCCCTACCTTAATTACATTTTTTGCATATTGGGTAGTAGGATTTCCTATTAGTTATTATTTGGGATTATATACCGAATATAAAAGTTCAGGGATTTGGATTGGATTGCTGGCAGGACTTTCTGTTTCTGCATTACTCCTGTATCTAAGGTTTAATATTTTGACCAAA
>CAKMZM010000157.1:4016-8215 GCA_929200365.1 uncultured Flavobacteriaceae bacterium
CAACATCGATCACAAAATATCGTGTATCCCCAAGCCAGGAGATTTTGGCAAAACGTTCTTTGTATTTTAATTTTACATAGCTACCCTGAAATTTTTCGAGTTTCTTAATGATATCTTCTTTCTGGCTTTCAACAGAAAAGCTAAAAATTTGTGCTCCAGAGATTCCTTGGCTAATTTCGCCCTCCCAGGTTTTAAATACGACTCCTTTTTTACTAAATTTTATGAGTTCACCACTTCGGGTTCCCTCGCTATAAGATGCATAATATATAAATGCATACCATGCTGCAAAAAGGGCAAGAATTATGATAATGAGTATTGCAAGTATTTTTTTCATATTCAAAATGCGTTATACACTTTTGTTATAAATTCATCAATTTGATTGGGTTCGAGCCATCGTGTAACTACAACCAGATTTTGTTTTTGGTCAATCACAATAAAGTTACCGCCAAAACCTGCTGCATAGTACAAATGTTCTGGCAACCCTTTCCAATATCTAGATCCTTTTTGGTTAAGCCACCACATGTAACCATAGTTAGGGTTGGCTTGCGAGGGCTTGATTGCTTCTTTAATCCATTCTTCAGATAATAACTGTGTTCCGTTCCAGTTTCCGTTGTTAAGAAAAAGTAATCCGAATCGGGCATGATCTAATGTATTGATAAATAATCCACCACCAGAATGACCACCTCCGCTTACAGATTGCATATTGATACCATCAATGGTAACCCAGGAATTATCATATCCATACCACCTCCATGTGGTTGATGCACCAATAGGGTTCATTATTTTTTCTTTTAGCACCTGTGGTAATGGAGTTCTCCATACATGTAATAAGGAATATGCCAATACATTAACACGAACATCGTTGTACTCAAAAACAGTTCCAGGTTCGTTGAGCTTTCTAAATTTCCAATCATCGATATTACCTTCTCTTTGAGGACGATCTGCCCAGTCATATCCACCCCATAATTGTCCAGACCAATCTGAGGACTGTGTGAGTAAGTGTCTCCAGGTAATTTTTTTATTATGTTTTCCATCAAAGGTGTGATCCCATATGGTAGTATAGGTATGATCATCAACAGCATGTATTAATTTATGATCTATGGCCAATCCTGTCATAGTAGATAAATAACTTTTGGTTACACTAAATGTCATATCTACTCTGTTTACATCTCCCCATTTAGATATAATGTATCCGTCTTTAATAATAAGACCAGCAGGACCACCTCTTTTTTTGGTTGGTCCCAGGATTTTATGATATGGTTCTCGTTGAAAACCTTTTACAATAGCTTCTCTCAGATCTTTTGACCCCGAGTATTCATGATCCAAAGCAAACTGTACTGCTTCCTGGAGTTTTTGTGCATCGATTTTAAATTCTGTCGGGCTTTTTTTCTGCCAGTTTCCTCGTTCAGGGAAATAAGCCTGTTGTGCAGTAGCAATATGAAAAACGTTTCCGAAAATAACTACAAAGAAATATATTTTTATAAGTATAGATTTCATGTGTTTACATTTTTTAATTGTTGAACTCATCTCAAGATGAGTTCTATTTGTAAATACCAGTTTCAAACTTTTAGTATTGAACGAAGTATTTTATTGCTTTTTTAATCAATAAGAAAAAGCCAATTACAAAAAGAACTGACCCTAAAAAGGAAAAACCTTGTATGAAATATATAAAGGTTACATAAGAATCTACTCCTAATGTACTAATATACGTAGCACCTACAATATTCGAAATACCGCACAATAAAGATATAATACTACCTGTGGTTAATAATATCCCTTCTGTTTTTAATCCTACTCTAAGTATGTAATAAATACATAGTATAGCTATAACTAGTTGTGGTATTGAGGTTATAATGCCTAAAAAAATGTGTTTAATGATCTCTGTAATATCTTGCTCCATAATTGTTTTTATTCAGAAACCTTATTTTTAATAATTTTCTGGATCATCATATAGAAACCAATTAAGAAAAGTATCGACCCTATAAATGAAATGGCATTTACTCCAGTATTAATAATGGCATAGACATCAAATCCCCATGAATCTATAAATGTATATAAAAATCGATGTATAATAGCTACAATCAGGATCAGGATATTACCAATAAGTACAAGAAGACCTTCTTTGGTTGATCCGTTCTTATTTATATAATATATCGCAAGGATTATAAATACAAGGATGGGTACAATATAAAACAGTGCTGAGGTGACTCTGAGTATAATCTCTGATAAATTAGAATTTGATACCATAATTATTTGTATATGTTTTATTGATTATTCATTTTCTTCAGTAGCTCTTTTAATTATAGCTTCGGGTAATGATTTTTTGGCTTTTGCCCCCATTTTTTTAAGTCTTTCGACACTGGTAATCAGATTTCCTCTTCCTTCGACTAATTTATTCATTGCGGCAGAATAATCTTTTTTGGCATCATCTATCTTTTTGCCTACACCAGTGAGATCTTTTACCAATCCTTCAAACTTATCATATAAGGCTCCTGCCTGTCTTGCAATTTCAATAGCATTACGTTGTTGTTTCTCATTATTCCACATCGTATCGATAGTGCGTAGAGTGGCCAGAAGAGTAGAAGGAGTAACGATCACTATATTTTTCTCAAAAGCCTGATTGTATAGTTTACTATCTTGGTTAATAGCTATTGCAAAAGCAGGTTCTATAGGAACAAACATTAAAATAAAATCTGGTGATTCGATATCATACAGATCTTGATAGTTTTTTTCTGAAAGCTGATCTACATGACGCTTTAATGATGTGATGTGTTCTTTAAGATGAGTACCCCTTAAGTCTTCATTTTCTTCATTACTATAACGCTCGTATGCAGTAAGTGCTACTTTAGAGTCAATAACCATCTTTTTACTGTCTGGTAGGTAAATCACTACATCGGGCATTACTCTTTGTCCGTCGTCTAGAGTAAAACTTTGTTGTACAAAATACTCTCTATCCTTCTCTAATCCAGATTTTTCTAATACGCGTTCTAATACCAATTCTCCCCAGTTACCTTGCATTTTACTATCACCTTTAAGCGCTTTGGTAAGATTGGTAGTTTCTTTACTCATTTGTTCATTAAGGTCTTTAAGCCCTACTATTTGTTGACGTAATGCTGCGTGATAATCGATACTTTCTTTATGAGTTTGTTCTACTTTTTTCTCAAAAGTATTGATCTTTTCCTGTAATGGGTTCAAGATGTTTTTAATATTCTCTTTGTTCTGTTCGGTAAATTTATTAGACTTTTCATCAAGGATTTTGTTGGCAAGATTTTCAAATTCTTTGGTGAATTTTTCCTGAAGTTTTTCTACTTCTTCTTTTTGTGATGTATTTTGAAGCTTAAGATTTTCATATTCTGCATTACGACGTGTAAGTTCTGTATTGAGAAAATCTTTTTCTCTACGAATATCTTCGCGTTCTTTGGTCAATTCAGAAAATTGTTTTTCGGTATTGTTTTTAAGCTCATCAAACTGAGATTGAAGCAAATTTGCTCTTTCATTAGTAGCACTTTTTTCACTGTTATGTTGTAATGAAGCTACATATTTACCAATAAAAAAACCAGTGATAATTGATATGATGATTACCCCAACGGCAATGATAATCGGTGTGTATTCTGACATGTACTCTTTTGTTTATTCAAAGATAAAGATAAGCAATGAAAAATTTGGAAGAAGTGACCGAAGTTTTAATTCTACTTTGTTCTCTAAGAGCGTTTCCCTATCGGGTCGGGCTTTTCGTTACAATTCCTCACACCTCCTGTCGTCGGGCTGTGGGATTTTCACTGCAATCCCTAACGCGTTTTTACCAACGCTATTTGTAAGATGATAAAGTAAAATTAATATTTGCGATGTTGCTATTCTTTTAATTTATTCCTTTCCTGAATAGGTAGTTTTTTTGACTACTAGCTTATAAGAGTCATCTACCATTGCTTAATTAGAGTATCTGTGATAGAGTGATCCATTATTATTTTGTTTCAGTGTTTTTTACTCATGTATGATGGAGGTGCTACAGCGGTATAAGTTTCTCTATGGATATCAACACGATCAGGATTGCATTTTACACTTATAGCTTTAAAAGAAGATATATCTGTAGCGGTAAACATTTTTTCTAATACCTTAAAAAACTAAAACATCAGGAAGTCTTTAGATAGGAAAAGATTCGGTTACTCCTTTTTTGTTAATGCAGTACTCTCTGTATTCTT
>CAKMZM010000158.1 GCA_929200365.1 uncultured Flavobacteriaceae bacterium
AAACACTTAAAATAACGTTGTTTTCTTATATAGAATCTAGGTTATAAATTAAAGGTCTAAATAAATAATGGATATACTAAATTTTTTAGCAGGCAATGGATTATTCTTGGTATTAGGAATTGTTCTGGTTGTGGTTTACTTTATAAATAAGAGAAAGAGACGATAATCTTCCGTAACTTTGCCAAAAATTACAAAGTAAACGATGAGTAAAATTCGTATCACAAAACAATTTTCTTTCGAAACTGGGCATGCTTTATATGGATATGATGGTAAATGTAGAAATGTTCATGGTCATAGTTATAAACTAAGTGTGACCGTAATTGGCACACCGATTACAGATACTTCGCATGTAAAATTAGGAATGGTAATTGATTTTGGAGACCTTAAAAAAATTGTAAAAGAAGATATCGAAGATGTTTTTGATCATGCAACAGTTTTTAATAAAAACACACCACATATAGAACTGGCGAAAGAATTAAAAGAGAGAGGACATAATGTAATTTTGGTAGATTATCAGCCTACTAGTGAGAATATGATTATTGATTTTGCAAAAAAGATCAAGTCCAGATTACCTAATACTATCAAATTACACTCGTTGAAGCTTCAGGAAACCGAAACATCATTTGCAGAGTGGTATGCATCAGATAATGAGTAAACTTCTCGCGGCTCAAAAATCTAAATGTCTTAGTCCTTTTCTTATCTTTACCTCATAAATTATACCTATGAACCTTCCTGAAGGGAAAAAAATATACTTTGCCAGTGATAATCACTTGGGGGCTCCAACATTAGAAAAGAGTTTTCCCAGGGAACAAAAATTTGTAAAATGGTTAGATGAAGTTAAAAAAGATGCTGCCGCCATCTTCTTGTTGGGAGATCTTTTTGACTTTTGGTTCGAATATAAAACTGTGGTTCCCAAAGGTTTTACCAGAACCTTAGGAAAACTGGCCGAAATTACAGATTCTGGAATACCAGTCTATTATTTTGTAGGAAATCATGATTTGTGGATGAACGGGTATTTTGAAGAAGAATTAAATATCCCTGTTTATCACAAGCCGCAAGAGTTTACTTTTAATGATACTACTTTTTTTATTGGCCACGGTGATGGCTTAGGACCTGGAGACAAAGGATATAAACGAATGAAAAAAGTGTTTACTAATCCAGTAGCAAAATGGTTTTTTAGATGGCTACATCCAGACCTTGGAGTAAAACTGGCACAATATCTTTCTGTAAAAAATAAATTGATTTCGGGAGATGAAGATGTAACCTTTTTAGGAGAAGATAATGAATGGTTGGTGCAATATTGCAAAAGAAAATTAGAAAGTAAGCACAGAGATTATTTTGTGTTTGGACATAGACATCTTCCTATGGAAATACAATTAAACAAACAATCCCGGTACATCAATCTGGGAGACTGGATTGCTCACTATACCTATGCAGTTTTTGATGGAAATAAACTTGAATTGGCACACTACGACAACTAGATTCTTTTTCTTTTTTTAAGGACATCTTCAGAAATTGTAATCCCGACCATTTTGGGAGCGGTTAACTTGCTATGATGATTAAAAAAGATAACTGTATTGTTGAGTACAGCTTCAATTAAATAATAACCCCCGTTGAAATACGCATTTTTTACTCGTGCTTTTGTCATAGAATTAGGGTTAATCTCTATTTCATGAGGATAGACAAGAATCGTATTCTGGCTATCAGATGTTGTAAATGAAGAAAGTTGTATTTCATTCACTTCTCCAAAAAGAGAAGCAATATAATAGTCGGTAGGATTTTGATATAAAGTGACTGTATCTTCTTGAGTTAAAATTTCACCTTGTCGAATAACAATGGTCTGATCTGCAAAAGAGAGAATATCGGTTTTATCATGTGTAGCAGTGATACTTGTGATTTTATTACGTTTTAGATATCTAAATAAATTTCTTCTCAAAGAACTTCGTCTGAAATTATCGATATTGCCAAAAGGCTCATCAAGTAGTAATAATTCTGGTCGTTTAGCTAATGCTTTTGCGAGTGCTACTCTTTGTTTTTGACCACCACTCAGATTTTCGACTTTGGTATTGGCAAAATCTGTCATTTCTACAATGTCGAGTAATTCATATACCCGACCTTGTTTTAATTCTGGTTCAAAATTAGATAAATATTGTCCAATATTTTCTGCAACATTACGATAGGATTGTAGCTCAAAACCTTGTGAGAGGTATTTCATGTTTTCTTCTCCAGGAACAAGGTTAAAATGCGGTCCTGATATTTTAATACCATTCCAGGATAGTTCTCCTTTCTGTACATGCAAAATCCCGTAAATAATTTTTAGCAAGGTGCTTTTTCCACAACCACTGGCACCAATAAGGGCAATATGCTGTCCTTTTTCAATAGTAAAACTAACGTTTTCTAAAACGGGAAGTTTATCATAAGCAAAGGATATATTGTCTACTTTTAACATTACTCAAATATATTGAACTTTAACAAAAAATCCGCTTCTTTTTAGAAACGGATTTTTTATTTTTTTAATACAAGTTCTAAGTCAAAGAGATTATCCTTTTATGTCTTCGGTAATTTTTTCTGGTAATACTTCATATCCCATATTATAGAGTGTAAAGCTAAAAATATCAGCATATTGTTCGATAGTTTTGCTTACTGGTGTTCCTGCACCGTGTCCTGCTTTGGTTTCAATTCTAATCAATGTAGGATGATCACCAGATTGTTTTGCCTGTAGCTGTGCAGCAAACTTAAAGGAGTGTGCCGGTACTACGCGATCATCATGATCGCCAGTGGTAACCAGAGTAGCGGGATATTGTACTCCTGCTTTTACATTATGTACGGGAGAGTATCCTTTTATGTAATCAAACATCTCCTTACTTTCTTCTGATGTACCATAGTCATAAGCCCACCCTGCTCCTGCGGTAAAGGTGTGGTAGCGTAACATATCCAGAACACCAACAGCTGGTAGTGCCACTTTCATAAGGTCTGGTCGCTGTGTCATAGTAGCACCTACAAGTAATCCTCCGTTAGATCCACCGCGAATGGCTAAATAATTACTAGATGTATATTTATTTTCTATAAGATATTCTGCTGCGGCAATAAAATCATCAAATACATTTTGTTTCTGCATTTTTGTTCCGGCAATGTGCCATTTTTTACCATATTCGCCACCACCTCTTAGATTAGGTACTGCATATATCCCGCCTTGCTCCATCCATACGACATTGGCTATACTAAATGATGGGGTAAGACTAACATTAAACCCTCCGTATCCATATAAAATGGTTGGATTTTTACCATTAAGTTCGATTCCTTTTTTATAAGTAATAATCATCGGTATTTTTGTGCCATCCTTAGAAGCATAAAAAACTTGTTTGCTTTCGTAATTTTCGGGATTAAAATCGATTTTTGGTTTGCGATATAATTCTGAGGTGCCTTCTGCAATATTGTATTTATAAATACTGCCAGGTGTTTTATAGTTGGTAAAGGAATAATACAATTCTTTTTCTTCCTTTTTAGTGCCAAATCCATTTGCGCTTCCTACTCCGGGTAATGCTACTTCACGAATCAATTTACCATCATAATCATATTGCATTACTTTAGAAACAGCATCAACCATATATCCTGCAAAGAAGTATCCTCCTCCTGTATTAGGGCTTAATACATTTTCGGTTTCAGGAATAAAATCTTTCCAGTTCTCTGGAGTTGGATTAGAGGCGTCTACCGTTACAATCTTCTGGTTAGGAGCATTTAGATTGGTAACAAGATAGAGTTTAGAACCTACATTTTCTATAATATAGGTATCACTATCTGTAGTATCCATAATAGTAACAAGTTTACTATTTGGTTTTGTAAGATCTTTAATAAATAATTTATTTCCAGAAGTAGAAACTCTGGCATAGATGGTAAGATATTGGTCGTCTTCTGTAACACTTGCGTTAATATATCGATGTTTTTCTTCTGGAGTACCTCCAAAAATTAAGGCATCATCTTTTTGAGCAGTACCTAATTTATGATAATATACTTTGTGTTGATCTGTTTTGGCAGAAAGTTCACTTCCTTCTGGTTTATCATAGCTAGAGTAGTAAAAACCTTCGTTGCCTTTCCAGGACAATCCAGAAAACTTAACATCAACAATTGTGTCTTCTATAATCTCTTTGGTTTCGGCATTTTTAACAATTACTTTACGCCAGTCACTACCTCCTTCAGAAATAGCATAGGCAACCAGTTTTCCGTTTTTAGAAAAAGATACTTCACCCAGAGATGTTGTACCATCTTTACTAAAGGTATTGGGATCCAGAAAAACTTCGGGCTCATCTCCTTCATTCTTAAAACGGTAGAGAACATATTGGTTCTGAAGTCCGTCATTCTTATAAAAATAGCTATACTCTCCTTCTTTAAACGGAGGGCTAACTTTTTCATAATTCCAAAGGTCAGACAGACGTTTTTCCAAATCTTTTCTAAAAGGAATCTTTTCTAAATATCCAAAAGTAGTTTTATTTTGTGTAGCTACCCAGTCTTCGGTGTCTTTACTACGATCATCTTCTAGCCAACGATACGGATCCTCTATCTGAGTGCCAAAATATGTATCTACTGTATTTACTGTTTTAGTTTCAGGATAGTTCAATGCAATAGTAGTTTTAGAGGTTTCTTCTTTAGTTTGATTTTTGCAAGCTGTCATTACTACAATGGCAGATAACGCAAATAGTACTTTTTTCATGATGTAATGCGTTAGTATGATTCACAAATCTATCAAAAGATATGGCTATAAATGCTAAAGAAAATATAAAAAAGACTGCTCCTCAGTTAACCTGTAAAGAAAGTAAGGTTTCTATCATATTGCTTTGGGGTATAGCTATATGTAGGATTAATATGCAGGAGCAGTCAGAATTTTATGTAAGAAACGAAAAATTTTGATTTTAAAAAAGTGTTTTTCACTTGTTCTAACTAAACTTTTATAAGGAAAACGAATAAATATTAGCGAGGTCTAATGTTGCATAAAACAAAACAATATTTACTGAAATAGGAGCTAATAATACCAAAGCAATATGGAAGAAAGATTACTTTTAACAGTGTTTTTAGGTCTAATCAATTTTTTGTTTTTTTAAAAGAAAACCCCTTGTTTTCAAAAAGAAAGCAAGGGGTTTATATATTTTTCAATAAAGATTACCCTATAAGTTTATGCTCTACCAGATATTCTCCAATTTGCACGGCATTAGTTGCAGCTCCTTTGCGTAGATTGTCTGATACGATCCACATATTTAAAGCATTTTCTCTGGAGTGATCTCTTCTGATTCTGCCTACAAATACATCATTTTTACCTTCGGCATAGATTGGCATAGGATATGTATTGGTATCAGGGTTATCTTGTACAGTCACTCCTGATGTTTCGTTTAGGAGTTGTCGTACTTCATTTTCATTAAAGTCGTTATCAAACTCAAGATTTACACTTTCGCTATGCCCGCCAACTACAGGAATTCGAATTGCTGTTGCTGTTACTGCGATAGTACGGTCATCGAGAATTTTTTGTGTTTCGTTTACGAGTTTCATTTCTTCTTTGGTATATCCGTTTTCCTGAAATACGTCGCAATGTGGGATCGCATTGCGATGGATAGGATAGGGGTATGCCATTTCTCCTTTTTCACCAGAATACTCATTTTCTAATTGTTGTACTGCTTTTACTCCGGTTCCTGTTATAGACTGGTATGTAGATACAACTGCGCGTTTAATTTTATATTTTTTGTGTAGAGGTGCTAATGCCATTACCATTTGTATTGTTGAACAATTGGGATTAGCAATAATTTTATCATCGATAGTTAAATCCTTAGCATTAATTTCGGGAACCACTAATTTTTTGGTAGGATCCATTCTCCAGGCAGATGAGTTATCGATAACGGTTATTCCTGCTTCAGCAAATTTCGGTCCCCATTCTTTAGAAGTACTCCCTCCTGCCGAGAACAAAGCAACATCTGGTTTCATTTCTATGGCAGTGGCAAGTCCTACTACAGAAAACTCTTTGCCTTTATATGAAATTTGCTTCCCAATAGATCGTTCTGACGCTACAGGAATTAATTCTGTTACTGGAAAATTTCTTTCTTCTAATACTTTTAACATTACGGTTCCTACCAGACCGGTAGCACCTACTACAGCTACTTTCATCAGTTTATATTTGTTTTCATTTTGGCATGGCGAAAGTCATACGCCTTATTAATTTTATACAAATTTGAGAAATATTTCCTAGACAGCAAGCATTTATATTGAAAACACAAAAATTAGCATCGATTGTTTATTATATAACATATTGTAAAAAAGAACCGCCCTAAATTTGGGCGGTTTAGTGTTAGAATATGTAGTATAGCGGTAGCTATAGATAATTCGTTATAATATCAGAGATTTATTTTTTTAATAAGTCTCGTATTTCTGCTAATAACTCTTCCTGAGTTGGTCCTGCTGGTGCTGGTGCTGCTTCCTCTTCTTTCTTTTTAGATTTCTCATACGCTTTGAGTACCATAAAAATAAATAAACCAACAATAATAAAATTAATTATTGCTTGTATTAAGTTACCATAGGTCATTACTGCCGCTCCAGCTTCTTTAGCAGCAGCAAGAGTTGCATATTCCCCACCATCAAGAGTAATGAATTTTTGAGTAAAATCTGTTCCTCCAGTTATCACCCCAACGATAGGCATTATAATATCTGCAACTGCAGAGCCAACAATTTTATTAAATGCTCCTCCAATAACAACGGCAGTAGCCAGTGCAACAATGTCTCCTTTTAGTAAGAAAGATTTAAAATCTTTAAAAAACCCCATAATTAATTAAATTTAGATAGTTAGTAGTGTGCTAATTTAGCAAAAAAAGGAAAAATTAACAGGAATGTTTGCACTTAATACTTGTGATTTTTTCGATAAAGATCAATTATCATCGACAACAAGACGTTTTACTCTTGGAGAAATCGCAGTGAGCAATTCATAAGAAATCGTTCCTGAGTTTTCAGCAACTAATGCAGCACTTGAATTGATATCAAAAATAACAACTTCATCCCCTTCTTTACAATCAATATTGGTAACATCTACCATGATCATATCCATGCATACATTACCAATAAGGTAAGCTCTTTTATTATGTATGGTTACAAAACCTTTTTTATTTCCGTATAGTCTGCTAATTCCATCGGCATGCCCGATAGGTATTGTGGCAGTTTTGGTATATTCTGAAGCAATAAATGCTCTGTTATATCCAACGGATTCTCCAGGTTCTAATGTATGAATTTGTGAGATTACTGATTTTAATCCTGTAACTGGTTTTAATGCAGCATCATATTTTGCATCATTCCCATATCCATACAATCCTATCCCTGCGCGTACCATACCAAAATGTGCTTCGGGATAATTAAGAATCCCAGAGGTATTAGATTGATGAAGTATAGGGGTATACCCTAACTTATTGATCATATTAGCAGCGATTTTCTTAAAAGTATTGATCTGTTGTATCGTAAAATCTTTTTCTGAAGCATCTTCACTAGCCGCCAGATGAGAAAGAAGAGCAACTACTTTAATCGTTTCAGTTGTATTGAGATTTTCGATAATATGGTCAATATCATTTTCCTGGAAACCGATTCGGTTTAATCCTGTATTAAATTTGATGTGAACTGGATACTCTTTTTGATGTAATGCAGTAGCTGTTGTTATAAATGTTTTGAGAACTCTTAAACTATATAGACTAGGCTCTAATTGATATTCGATTAATTTTTGAAAATTTACAGGCTGTGGATGCAATACCAAAATAGGAGTTTTTATTCCTGATTCCCGAAGGGTAATACCTTCAGATACATAAGCAACGGCAAAATAATCAGCTCCTATTTTTTCTAAGTGTTTTGCAATTACAGAAGCATCACTACCATATCCCGAAGCTTTTACTACTGCTAAGATTTTGACATTGGGGTTAACCTTGCTTTTTAAATAATTAAAATTATGAGTAAGATGAGCTAGGTTAATTTGCAAAACAGTTTCTTTTACACTACTCATCAGATTCTTCAGTTTTTTTGGATACTTCTTTAGGGTCTTTAACCTCCATTTGATTTACTTTTTCTTTGAGCATGGCTTTATAGTATGCAGCTCGGCTTAAAGGTTCATA
>CAKMZM010000159.1 GCA_929200365.1 uncultured Flavobacteriaceae bacterium
CGTATAATTTCTAAACTATCCGATCCTTTAGGTTGATGTAGTAGTAATGAATAAAATGATATTCTACCATTTCCTCTTTTATCTAAATATTTTTTTGCAATGGCCGATTCTCCTTTATCTGGATCTTTAGTAAATACTAGTCCTAATACTCTGTTATCTCCATAAAACCTAAGTTCATAGTCCTCTATTTTACCCATAATAAACTCTTCGTTAGGAAAATCTCTTACATATTCCTTACGGTCTTTAAATAGCTGGGCTTTGTCTGTCAAGTAGGTATATTGAGAGGTTTCATAGGCTTGCTTAAGCCCCATAAACTCTAGCTCTACAGGTTTTTTATCTACCATAAGCTGTCTATAGTGTTCATAAAATGCAACCACTCTTTTTTCTAATGCAACACTATCTTTTTGTTTAAACACTTTGCTCTCACTCCAACCTGTAAGTGTATAAGGTACAGTAGCAGTAAAAGTAAGCTCCTCATGATGGGATCGTAATTGAGAGAAGTCTAGCTCTTTATCGTTTTCATTTTCTTTTGGAAACTCGTAATAGAGTACAATTTTAGGCTCTTCTTTACTACCATCTACCCAAGCCGATTGCTCTATCCATAGCTTAAAATCATAATCGGAAAATTCAAAAGATTCTTTTTGAATTCCATCAGCAGAATATCTAGGGTAAACATGAATAGACATGGTTTGCTCTCCACTACTTAAGATACCGTCATTAATAGGGTACCATACACTTCCACCCATATTACTAAAATTATTAGCCACTGATATATCATTCACCCGAATTTCATAACAGTAATGTGATCGTACCTTAATCATATATTCTGGTTCATAATCATATTTTTGTAATTGATCAATATAGGGATCATCCTCTAGTATTGCTTTGATATCCATTGTGGTAGGTGCTTTATTTTGTGGTTCTTTTGTTTGCTGGGTACAACTGCTTAAACAAATCAAAAACACTAGCACATAACTATATTTATACATACTCTTACCGTATAATTTCTAAACTATCTGATCCTTTAGGTTGATGTAGTAATAATGAATAATATGTTATTCTACCATTTCCTCTTTTATCTAAATATTTTTTTGCAATAGCCGATTTTCCTCTATAAGGATCTTTAGTAAATACTAATCCTAACACTCTGTTATCTCCATAAAACCTAAGTTCATAGTCCTCTATTTTACCCATAATAAACTCTTCGTTAGGAAAATCTCTTACATATTCCTTACGGTCTTTAAATAGCTGGGCTTTGTCTGTCAAGTAGGTATATTGAGAGGTTTCATAGGCTTGCTTAAGCCCCATAAACTCTAGCTCTACAGGTTTTTTATCTACCATAAGCTGTCTATAGTGTTCATAAAATGCAACCACTCTTTTTTCTAATGCAACACTATCTTTTTGTTTAAACACTTTGCTCTCACTCCAACCTGTAAGTGTATAAGGTACGGTAGCAGTAAAAGTAAGCTCCTTATGATGGGATCGTAATTGAGAGAAGTCTATCTCCTTACCGTTTTCATCTTCTTTAGGTAGCTCATAATAGAGTACAATTTTAGGCTCTTCTTTACCACCATCTACCCAAGCCGATTGCTCTATCCATAGCTTAAAATCATACTCCTCAGGGTCTTCAAAATATTCTTTTTGAGTTTTTTTATCCGTATATCTTGGATAAACATGAACAGATATGATTTGCTCTCCACTACTTAAGATACCGTCATTAATAGGATACCATATAGTTCCCATTACATTACTATATCTAGTTGCCATTGGTATATCATTCACCCGAATTTCATAAGTGTATGAAGACTCTACACGAATTACATATTCTGGTCCATAATCATATTTTTGTAATTGATCTATATAAGGATCATCCTCTAGTATTGCTTTGATATCCATTGTGGTAGGTGTTGTATTTTGTGATTCTTTTGTTTGCTGCGCACAACTGCTTAAACTTAAAATGATTAATACAGTACTAAAAATTAATTTCATTATTTCTTGAATTTATAAACTGGCATTCGCCTTTTGGTTATTTCCCATTCATAGGGATCTAATACAATAATCTCTCCATGGCTATTATAATGTAACCCATCTTCTTCTTGAAGCGCTTCTATGGGGTCTCCTCCAGAAGATGTTTGGGTATTGATAGTATCAGTGGCTTTCTTTTTGGTTTTATTAATAGTTTTTTCTTTGTTAAGTTTCTGTTTTTTTAATTCTTCAATATCATTATCTGAATTCTCTTCACCTTCTGTCCTTTTCTTAGGCTTGGTTATCCCTGCCTTGATATTTCCACTCAAAATTAATCCTTCAAATTTAATTTCGGGTTCTATAAATATCATTTTTTCATCAGCTTTGGTTACAAGTTCCATAGAGATGCCCGTTTTTGCACTGGCCTCCACTTCCCCATAAGCATTGTATTTACCAAAAAGTAAAGACTCAAACTCGTTATTAACCTGTATCCTCCCTTTTAAAACAATTTCTATTTTACCCCCTAGTTTGGCTGGGGTATCATCTTCATCTTCTATCAAACGGTTCATATACTTACTGCCCGATGCAGTATTGATAGTACCCATCATCATACCACTTATTTCTGAGGTTACAATCAAATCCAGGTCTATATCAAATTTATCTCCTAAAGCTTCATCCAATATATCTAAAGCAGCTACTACAGCCAATACAGCAGGGTGTTTTATTTTGTATAACAGTTGGTATACATCGTATTTAATCTCGAACCCAAACAGGGGGTCCATTTTTATTACCCCCTCAAACATAGTACCTACAATGGGTTGACTCAAATCTTTTGCACGCTCGGCATACCAACTTAAGGATAGTGCCAATGAAGGGTCTGCAAATTCAAATTCCCAACTACTTTTTTTTAAGCCCTTAGCTTTCTTTTTATCAAGCAGGTCTTTAAGTTTTTTGGTTCGGTTGGTGTTTTCTTTGGGTGATTTTTTGGTTGTATCAGGGTTTTTACCGTTGATAATGGATTCTACCAGCTCTTTGAGTTCTACTACTTTTCTTAGAAGGTTTGCAATTTCATTAAAATGCGGGGTTACCTCTATTGCTCCATAAGGTCTATCAAACTCAAGTATGGCTGTAAACTCACAATCTATAACTCCGTTTTCGATTCCATCATCAAGCTCTATTAAATCCTTAGCCTTACAGAGTTGCCCCCACTTACTAGTTTTTTTCTTAGCTTTTTTTAATTTTTTTTCTGCTTCAGCAATACGTTTGTTTTTGTTGGCAACCTTTTTATTAAAATATTTTTTTTCTTCTCTGGATTGCTTTTTTTTATTTTTGCCTTTGGCATTTTCAGCTTCCAGGTACTTATCCATATGTATTGCCTGAGACTTATCTCTACTTTTTTCTAATCGTTTTTTTACATCTTCGGCTTCCAGCTCTCTACGTTTCCATTTTTGATGATAGGCTTCTCTAACCATACCATACATGTTTAGGTCATAATTAAAAGCCAGTTGTATGGTACATTTGGTATCTGGTATTACCCATATATCTAGAGGGTGGTGTTTTGCACAGGTTTCTAATACTATGGGATATAATTGTTGGGATGCTCTTATATTGGGGATAATAGTTGATAGCAACCCTGCTACCATATTTTTTCTACCGCCAAATGTGTAATCAAAACCAACTTCTAGTTCTAATAACTCGTCTGTAGGTTGCTCTAATACAAATGGTTTATGGTTTTCTAAAATATTAAATGATTTTTGACCATTGATCTCAATAATTTTAGAAACTATACTGAGCTGGTTTGTAATATGGCTGGCATCAATTATATTATCATCATTCTGGTCTCCTGATTTTTCGGTTTTTATTTCTCCGTTTATAAGAGTCTCGCCTTCTTTATTTTTGATTTCACCAGTTGGCAATCCAACTTTTTTGGCCAAACCCTCAGTGTTATCACCTCGCCATTGTTTACTTCTTGTGCCATGCCCTTGCTTTATTTTTTTTATAATAGCATCAATATTTATAACATGATTTTTATGTTCTTTATCGGTTCCTAAAAAACGACAATCATCTGTATTTACTTGCTCAAGTTGTATTTTAAACCTTCTTCTTTTTTGATCTGGTCCTACCACAATAGGGTAGTCTAGTTTGTCTTTTCGCCCTTGATCTTTGCTATCATACAGAATCAATGTTTTCTCATCGCCATCTTCTTCAAAAGTAACAGTTATATTTTCGTATCTACATGGGTGAAACTCTGCGGGATTGGTTTCTATTCTTTCTATGATCACAGGTTTATTACCAGATTTGACCACCTCTGGGGTTACTATTTTAGTCCCTCGAATTGGCACCTCGACTGGTAACTCATATATACTACCAGTAAAATCACCATGATCAACATTGTCTAACGTAGTTCTTACAATAGGCACTATATCTAGTCCATAACTACTAAACCACCCACTAGCCAATATTCGCCAACGATGCTCTATATTAATAGTAATAATGGCTTTTTGTACTTTATTTCCTTGCTCATCGATATATACATCTACTTCTGCACCAAAAAATTCTTTTATATTATCTTTACTATTATCTTTAAAATCTGTGTCGGCTGTTAAATCTGCATCTAGTTTGCGAACATCTCTTAGATATACCTGTAGCTCTTGTCCATATAAACCTGTAGTGTATATATGTAATTGAACTCCTTGTCCATAATGTTTTCCTTCTTTTAAATCTATGAGTGGGCCATTGTCATCTAGTTGATATTCTCGCCATTCGATTTTATCTACACTTCTAGGGCCAATACAATTAAAAAAATACCCGTGAGGTACTTGGCATTCTGGTTTTTTACCTTCATAAAAAGGTTCTAACCATCCTAATCCACCCCCAGAATATACTTTTTCTACACGAAGGCTTAATTTTTTCTTTAAATGACGTTGAAAATCATTTTTAATGATATCAGGAGTACCATGAAACCAGTGGGCTACCCAACAGATATTTTTTTCTGTATGATCTTCTTCATCTCCTGTTTCGATATCTAACTTAATATTACCATCAGGTTTTGCTGTAATCAGGTATTGATCCTGATCTATAGTTACATCTCCTGATATGAGTATTTTATTTTTTACCGCCATAGCTTCATATTATTTCCATATTAGAAATAGATTTACTTTTTTAGTTTGATTTAAAAAGAATAGTCTGAAAAGCTTTTAAAACTTTATAATGATTTGTAGTATCTATATTTCTGGTAAACATTGAAAATCTATTATTATACGTATCAATGCTGTCAAAATATATTTTTAATGTCCCTTTTCCTATGAATTTTGGTACCTGAACTTTAGCAGGTAAATTATTAATAGTATCGTAATAGTAAAATTCATTGTGAAAAGTACCTTGATTTTTGTCTAGAGAAGGGGTTTTAGAAAAATACATCTCATCTACAGAAAACCCACTTTTTCTAAGGGTATCTTTCTCTTTTATATTATTTACAGGTATCGCCATATCTATTTTAGAAACATATTTTCCTAAATCAAATAAAATAGTATCATTTTTTGTTGTAACGATACCACCTGCTTGTGAGTCTATACCATCAATATTAATTTTTTTCCAGGTATTAGGTACTGTTATTTCAAATGATGTAAAGTTTAGCACTTTGTTAGTTATCTTTTTTTGCTCTCTTTGTTTACAAGATATGGTCAATAAGAAGAGAGATGTTATTATTACTATTTTCATAATTAATATTCTATTTTACATTCTTTTATAAAATCCTCTACTCTTTTTTTGATGGTTTTCCTGATTTTTTTCAATTTATTAGAATCATAGTTGATACCACCAGAAGATTCTTTATATTCTTTATTTCCTTGTGAAAATGCTACTTGATTACTCACAATATCTCCTTTCTTTTTCTTAGAAAGGCTAATGTTGCCATTAACATATTCGTACATTAAATCCCCCAGATCAGAATGCTCTAAACCCAAATTATGACCTATTTCATGTTGACTAACTTCATCAAAGGTTTTATTTGATATTGTTCTGCTTTCTACAGCACTAATTCTTCCTCCAAGTTCAGCACGTCCTACGGGATTACTAGAAGCCGATTCTCCTGCTACAGTAGGGATTTCTTTAACAATAATCATCACATGATCATCTTCTGGAATAGTAGATAATGATTTCCTTATGGTATAATCAATAGTAAACTGGATGATATTATAGATAGAATGCACATCATTTTCTACATCATAATTCTCGGCTGTACCTTCAAAGTTTTTCAATCTTACAATTCCTTTCTCTTTATTGAACATCGTTTTTGTAAGATTTGATTTGGTCAAATTAACGATAGATAATTTTATTTGAAGTCTAACATCCCTCTTTATTTTATTACCTGCTTTTTTAGTGTTTGATACTGTTGTAATAACATCTTTCGGTTGATTTTTATGATCATTTTCAGGTAGAATTAAACAGGGTGTTTTTTTCATCTTTTTTATATTCACCAAAGGATTAAGATGGCTTTGTATTTCTTCATCGGTTTGTGCTACATTGCTACTTCCTGGTGCTGCGGTTTGCCCATGCCATGTAAACTCTACACAGGGTGCCCCTGCAATGGCACAGGTAGCTTTACTCTTTTCTGTTAATATCTGTCCTGTATTGTCTAGCTCTACTTTGTCATAAAAATCCTGCCATTGGGTAATGGCGGGGATACAAGGCAGAAACCCACTAGAGGAGGGTTGTAGTTTACATTGCCCAAAGGTTTTTGCTTGTAATGGCATACCAATATCCATCGTGTTAGCAACTAGCTTGTTACTACCAGCACTATCATTGATATATGATTTTTGCTGTGACTGTACTACCAATGTATCGGGTACATTTCCGTATTTACACTTGCACATTGCTCCGTTTACTACTACATGTCCTGTACTCATATTGTTGTGTTATTTACCAAATTTAATCTCTTTACCAAAAAGAAAATATTTTTTCTTTTTTTGCTTAGGTTGTGGAGCTTCTTGCTCTTGTTTTTCTAATGCCTGTTGTTTTTCTAACGAGGTGAGCGGTCGTTTATTTTTAAGATGATATACCTCTATAGTCATCTTTTTCTTTTTCTTTGATGGAAACTCCAGTTTACAACTCCCTGTAATCATATCGATCAAAGGTGAGTTTTTATAGAGTTGATAGGTTAGGTTACAGGTTCCTGATCCTTGTTTTGTGTCTTTGGATAGTGAAATCATGTTACCTCGCAAGATATCTTTTTCGCTTCTTTTATCTACGCAGTTTCCTGAGAGGTTAATAAAGACATCTCCTTCTTTATGCGGGTGTTTTGTTACTTTTCGTTTTAATTGATAAAGAATAGGAGGTACGTAGGGTAGTAACGGAAACTTATGTACAGATTGTTTCTTATTTTTATATATAGGAATAAAAAACAGATTCATAAACCAGTCTCTCTGAAATAAGAGTTCTGATACTTGATCTGTATCACTGATAATAGCATCCATATTTTGTATCAGTACTTCGGTTTCTTTTCCTTTATAGGCTTTTGCAATTTCGTTTTTTTTGATTTCCCATCGTTTTTGTAATGACTCTTGGTTTTCAATACCTATAGCTTCTCCAGATTGGTTTACTTGTATATGCAAAGGGTAGAGGACCGCCCCACACTGTTCTACCAGTTCATCAATAATTGTATCGGGTTTTTTCTCATTAATATAGGTTTGATGTTTTTGTAATTCAAAAATACACGTATGTTCATCTCTCTGATCAATACAAATAACATCTATCTCATAATGTACTTGCAGTTTTTCTTTTTTCTCATTTTCTGATACGAATATGACCCCATATGTTCTTCTAACATCTAATAGATTGTAGTTAATAGCAACAACCTCTTGATCGTTATTTATGATATTTTGAGTACCAAAATCTAATTTTGCCATAGTAACAGAGTGTTGCTAACTATTAAAACAATTTGATTTTGTCATTAGCCTGAACATCTACTTGTTTAGAACTCACCAATTCCATATTTTCCTTAGCACTTTCAATAC
>CAKMZM010000160.1 GCA_929200365.1 uncultured Flavobacteriaceae bacterium
GAATTCTCTAAAACTAGCGTTAGAGAGTTTTTGTTTCATTGTTAAGTTAATAATATTTTTAAATTCCTGTAATTTTCTTTATATACTTCAAGGCATCGATATCAAGCAATGAGCACAAAATCATAACACATAGATAATCAAATATATACAAAATGTATTTTGTTGTCCATTTTTAAAAAAAACACCTACATAATTTATGGTATTTCCCTTGTAATAAAGTTTTTTTTTTTTTTTGAAACCAATTTCAAACAATAAATTACAAATCATTTTGTAACTTTAAGTAGAAAATTAGCCTAGTGCGTATGTCTTTTACTCTAGAAAAATATGGAATTTCAACGGAAAAAACACTACTCTTTCTTTTTATTCTAAAACAGGATGGAAAAATAGTTTCTTTCAATGACAGATGTGAATTATTATTTCCTTTCGATAAAAATAAAGTTAAAGGAAAGTTCATTACTGATTATATAATTGATAAAGATGTGCCTTTGTTTTTGAATTTGGTATCTAACTTATCTGATAAAGATTCCTTCACTAGCCTATCTTTGAACTTCCCTACAGAAAATCAGGGAATAGTATCTATAAAATTTGATTTCAAACTACATAATAACCTAATTTATGCAACAGGAATAGATATTACAGAAGAGTCTAAGAAGTATAGAGCTTTATTAACTATTTCTAGACTTACCAAAACAGGAGCTTGGTATTTTGACCCAAAAAATGATGAAATATCCTGGTCACATGGTTGTTATTTAATAAATGAATTAAGTTTCGATATTCCTATAACACGAGAAAAAGAAATTAGCTTTTATCCCAAAGATAACAGAGCAAGAGTAGAGAATTATCTTAATGAGTTAATCAAGAACAGAAATCCATATGAATATACCGAAAAAATAATTACTGAAAAAGGAAATGAAAAATGGATTAAGGTTGTAGGACAACCTGTTATATACAAAGGTGAAGTTATATATGTAAATGGAACTATCACAGATGTTACAGATCGATACAAGTATATTGAAAAGTTAAAATATAGTGAAGAAACCAAGCATCTAGCATTAAAAGGAATACAATCTGGGTTATTTGATTATCATGTGAAAAAAAATGAAGTCTTTTATAGCATGGATTTTAAAAAAATGTTAGGACTGCCTTTGAATCAGGATTTTGTTTCAGAAAAAGAATTTAGAAAAATGATACATCCTGATGACTTGGAAAAAATGCTTAAGAAACGACTCAAAAATTTTAATGAAGAAGGTAATTATTATTATAATGATTATAGACTTAAGCATCTAAATGGAGGGTATCGGCATTATGAAGTGTACGGTTTTCGGAGAAAAAATTCAAAAGGAGAAACAACCCGAATGATTGGTAATTTGATAGATGTACATCAGAAAAAGAATAATAAAAAAACTATTGCCGAAAGTAAAAATCGACTACAAGCAATGGTGAATAATGGATTTGTATATACTATTCTATTAGATATTAAAGGAAAAATATTAATGACTGATGAAAAATCTGTTAAAATTATAAAAAGAGATTTTAATGTCGATCCAACTCAGGTATCATGTCGCTTTATTGATGTTATGCCTCTTAATTTCAAAAACTCTTTCGCACATGAATTTAATGAGGCTTTAAAAGGAAACATTGTTAAAAAAGAAATTGAGCGTATTGCACATAAAGGAGATTCACAATGGCTTGAAGCCACATACACCCCTATTTTTGATCAGGAGAAAGAAGTAAATTCAGTTCTTGTTAGTTTTCATGATATTACAGAACAAAAGCTAGCAGAAATGACAATAAAAGAGTCGCATATTAAAGAACAAGAATTAAATAACCTTAAATCAAACATATTATCCAATTTTAGCCACGAGATAAGAACCCCATTAAATGGGATAATGACAGTAAGTACTTTATTATTGGATGAAGAAGAACCTGAAGAAAGAGAAAAGCTCTTGATGTATTTAGAGCAAAGTAAAAACCGACTTCTAGACACAATTAATAACCTATCTAACTACAGCGAAGTAGAAACCATAAAAAAGAATATAAATCTCGAAAAGTTGGATGTTAATTATACTATAGAAACATCATACAGGCAGTATAAACATATGGCCGAAACAAAAAAACTAACCTATCAATTAGAGCTTGATCAAACTAGTCCTCAGTTCAATATTGATAAAAATCTGTTTAGCACTGCTTTAAACAACATTATTCTTAATGCAATTAAATATACTACTGAAGGAGGTATAACTATAAAAGTTAGTTCTGATAATTACGAAAATAATGTTTATATTTCAATACTTGATACTGGTATTGGAATAGGTAAAGAAAATCTTAAGAAAATTTTTGATCCCTTTATGCAAGAAAGTATTGGGTTAAGTCGTAAATATGAAGGAACTGGTATTGGGCTAAGCTTATCTAAGCGATATATTGAAATCTTAGATGGGGAAATAAAAGTTAAAAGCACAATAGGTAAGGGTACCAAGTTTAATATTATAATTCCAAAATGCTTATGAATGTTCTCTATGTAGAAGATAATAAAATAAATGCAATGGTAATGGATAAAATGTTATCCAAAAATGATTCTCATGTTATTATTGCAGAAAATGGTTCACAAGCCCTTGAAGTTGTAAAGGAAGAAAATCTAGATCTCATCCTTGTCGATATCAATTTAGGACTTAATCAAATGGATGGTTGTGAATTACTTCAAAAATTCCGTCAACTAGATATCGTCAAAGATATTCCTGTATTTGCAGTAACCGCCTATGCCATGCCAGGAGATGAGCAACGTTTTATCAATATTGGATTTGATCAGTATTTTTCTAAACCAGTAAATTTTGATCAACTTATATCGGTAATATCAAAAATAGAGAAATCATTTGAACAACAATGATCCAGTAAATCATTAGAGTTAAAAACATTTTTTTAACTATCTAACCTGACTACACTTTATTCCTAGTTGTTTTTCAAATTCTTTAATAATTCGTATCTCTGATTTATTTATCAATGCCAAAGAGATTCCTGTTTTCCCTGCTCTTGCAGTTCTACCACTTCTATGTGTATAATATTCTATCTGATCTGGTAATTGGTAATGTACTACAAAAGCCAAATTGGCAACATCGATACCTCTTGCTGCAACATCTGTAGACACCAATAACTGTAATGTTTTTTTTCTAAAAGCCCTCATCACTTTATCCCTTTCTTTCTGTATCATATCTCCTTCGAGCAGACCTACATCATAATTTTTAGCTTTCAGTTGTTTATGAAGGATTCGGGCAGCAGCTTTAGTCTTTGTAAAAATGATTCCTCTATTTGCTTTCTGTATTTTTAAAAAATAAGTAAGCGTATCCAATTTGTTAACCTCATCACCTACTACAAACTGATGTTCTATACCTTTATTAACTGCTTCATCTTTATCAATACTTATTCGTATTGCATTTTTACTAACATAAGAATTTATGATTTCGTTGAGAGAGGATGGCATCGTTGCAGAAAAAAGCCAAACGTTTCTATTTCCTTTGGTTTTGGATAAAATTGTAGTCAAATCTTTCTTAAATCCCATACTCAACATTTCATCTGCCTCATCCATGATCAATGTTTTTATCTCAGAAATGTCGACTGCATTCCTGTTCATTAAGTCGATAAGTCGACCTGGAGTAGCAACAATAATATGTGTAGGTCTTTTTAATCTGGAAAGCTGTATTTCAATTTTTTCACCACCATATACCGATTCGGTAAAAATCTTATCTGTATACTTTGTGAACTTAAAAAGTTGCTTTGCTATCTGCTGCCCCAATTCACGAGTAGGTGCTAAAATTAAAGCCTGGACATGATTTTTTGATGAATTGATCTGAGATAACAACGGAATTCCAAAAGCTGCAGTTTTTCCGGTTCCTGTTTGAGCTTTTCCAATAAAATCGGTACGTTGCCCCATTAAAACAGGTATTGTTTGTTTCTGAATTTTTGTAGGAACTGTAATTCTCATTTCCTTTAGACCCTTATTAAGATCTTTGGGTACTCCTAGCTCTAAAAATGTCATACATATCTGATTTAGGTTGTAAAAGTAATTGAATATTCATTCATAATTCAACAACTTAACCAGAAAATAACCAAACTGAGAATAGACATAAAAGTCATACTTCTTGAAAAAGAATATTTCAAAAATATCGTTTTAGGGTCAAAAAAACCATTCATTATCAAACAACAACACACTACTCAACATGTTCTCATTATCAAATTCTATCAACAAGTGATACTCATAAAATAATCAAAAAGTTGTTTTTTCATACTTAACCCTTTTTTATGGAAATGAGATTTATTCATACAAAAACCGCCAGAGCAGTTAAAATCAGCTCCTTCATCAGATAATATAACATCCAATAATGTGATTTCATGATCATGACCAAAATGGTGATTCTCTGTTTTAATGGTATTAAAAACATAAGAAAAAACCTTCTTTTTAGTAAATACATGATTTTGGGTTAAAATAGGTTGATCAGAAAGAGAAGAAAATATGTTTTCCTGTTCGCAATGATAATGATTGATAATAGTACTCTGAGAACTAACTAGGTTAGTAATCAACATAAAAGACAATAAAAGAGAATAGTGTAAAAATTTAGCCATACAGTTTTGATATTTAAGGGACATGGGGTAAATATATCTAAATTCAGAAAAAAATACGTATTTTCTTACAATGTTAATATTTATTTTATCGGCAAGATACATGCATAATCGACAAGAAGCAAAAAAAATTAAAATTTTAACATTTAAACAGGGTGGTATTCATCATATCTTAGAGTATATTTATACATAATGAAGACTAAAAATGAGTAGTTTGAGATTTTGAATGAACACCAAGTCATGAGCATGTCGAGATATTTGAAGTAACCTTATGGTTTTCTAAATAGTGGTTTTCAGTAAATAAATTGTCTTAAATAAAACCTGTTTATAAAGAGTAAATATTAGTGCTAAAACAATTTGAGATCGCCTGATGAATGGTTCGGTAAACTTAATTGCGTTCCGATATGATCATTCAGTTCTTCAATAAAGTACTTAGAAAGTAAAGGTGATTCTACTTCCAAATTTTGATGTACAAAAAAATGTATGTGATTAATTCCCTTATCTTTCCATACAGAAAATCTCTTTACCCAATCATCCAGTCGTGTATAATCTGTTTCATGATTTGCTCCAACATATCTCACAAAAGCTTCATCGTTGGTTAAACGCATATGAAGTAAATCTCTTCTACCCGTCGTATCTGTTATGATATTTGATATATTGTTACTTTCAAGAAGGCTATATAATTCATCGGCTACCGCTACATCATTAAACCAATCTGTATGTCTAAATTCTACAGCCAAACGTATTTCTTTAGGCCATTTTTCTATAAATCGAATAACTCTGTCAAAATTTTTAGGAGCAAAATTACCATGCATCTGTAAAAATATGGTTCCTAATTTTTCTTTTAAATGAAGTACATTAGATAAATATTCATCAACATAAGGTTGCGCATCTTCATTCAACCTTTTTAAGTGAGAAATATTCTGTACAAGTTTTGGGAAAAATTTAAATCCATCTGGTGTTTTATCATACCATTTTTTAAACTGATCTTCAGAAAAAATTCTATAAAAAGTTGCATTCAATTCAATACTATTAAACTGTCTCGAATAATACTCTAATTCATCCTTTGTTCCTCTGGGGTAGAATCCTTTTAAATCTTGTTTATTCCATTTGGCACAACCAACATAAGTAGATAAACTTCCCTTAGCTCTATTTTTTAAAATTCTTGCTGTATCCTTATGATCTTCTGGCAAACTAAAATCAATGTTATCAGGATATTCTACTTTACCAAATTTCATATAAAATCATTCAAAATTTTTCAATTAAAACTTTATAAATCAACAGGCTTTTTATAAATAGTATAACCAATATCTAAACCGATCACTAAATATACAAATCTCTACCGTCTGTGAGCTATAATCGATTAAGAGTTTCTGCAATGGTTATCGGTAGATACTGCATAGTTTTTTTTTAATTACTCTTTTCAAAAGTCATATATGTTATAGGATTCTCTGGAATATCTGGATAAAGATTTTGAATATGAAACTTTGAACTATTAATTAATTCAAATTGAAATTTGGTAGTGGTTGAGTTATCCCATATTGGCGTCATTATTATTATATTATCTACTATTTCGTAATCAAATTTATCTTCTATCGAGCTTCCTTTTTCTTTTTTTATGACTTGATTTCTACTAATAAATTTCAGTTGTGAACGCCCATGTATAGGTAGCGTTTCTGTAAAAGTTCCAGATAAACTATTTACATCATCATCATGCTTGCTACATGAAATCATCAAAAACGATAGAATCAATCCAAATGTCATTTTTTTGATCATAACTATTATGGTTTTCTTTTAAGATGTGAAAAGTTATTTAAAGTTGCGTCAAATTATCTACAACAAAATGACTTATTTAGAAGTATATTTTAGATTGAGCACTCCCTATGTTGTATGACTAAAATTAATTTAAAAATCATATTACCTAATAGTTATTATATGCATTGACTATTTTTTTAGCTTGTACTATATGTCTTTCATTGTGATAAATGACTACTCTAAAAGTATCTCCTAGTCTTAATTTTATCCATTTAGAAATACTTATAGCTGTTTTAATTTTACTTAAATCTTTATTTTTTGCAATATTCAATAGACATAATATTTTTTGCTGTTGTTGAATAAATCGATCAATACATTTTTTATCTAAATCACTGTTTATAGGGTTTTTATCTTTGAATGTTTTCATTTTATTCAATTTTTCTTTTGGCAACATACTTTTTGCAAAATAATTCCCCAAAACACCTGATTTAAAAACAGTTGTGTTTTTCCTGTTTGATTTTGACATACTACTTTCTATTTCTGGAAGATAAAAATCTCCATATAGATTTAAATGCTCAATACATTCTAAAATACTCCAACATTCTGGAGTTTTTTTCCAGTTGAGCATTTCGATTCTTAATTGACTAAATGTCTTTGCTTCATTTATATTTTTCTGTGTCCGTTCTACTAAATCCTGTAGTAAACCTTTTGATGCTATTTTCATTATTTTTTTTACAAATCTCTACATTTAGGTGTTTTAAAACATTGATTGAAATTAAGATTTTTTAATTCTGGAAAGTGTCTCTGGTGTCATTCGTAAATAGGATGCGATATACTTACTTGGAATTTCCTGAAAGAGTTGAGGACTACGATTTAAAACTCTATAATATCTATCTATAGGAGAAGTCGTTAGAATATCTCTTTCTCTTTCCATTTGTTGTAAAATAAAACTTTCCAAAATTTTGCTCCATATTTCTATATTTTTGGAAGAAGACAATACAAGGTTCAAAAACTCAGCTTTGCTAATCATTTTTAAAGTGGTTTTTTTTAGGGCCTGAATATAAAAGTCGGATGGCTTCTCATTTATAAATGAATCCAAAGCTGTAATAAGATTATTTTTATAGCCAAATCGAATGGTGTGTTCTTCGAGCTTATCTAACACAAAAATTCTTAAACTCCCCTTTACGACCAGATACAGATTCGTATCAACACTACCTTTTACTTTCAAATATTCGTTCCTATTTAACTCTAATTCTTTACTCCACAAATTTTGATTGTTTATTTCTTCGATCAGGGTTGAAATTGGATTCATTTTTTTGCTTGCTTAATAGAAGTAATGCCTAAAAGTATGTTTGAACAGAATTACGTATTAGATAATTCTAATTTAAAGATACTACTATTTATGAACTATTATTGTTATGTACTCGTTTTATAATTTTGCTCCTTTAATTTAGTATCGTAGATATTACTGACTTATTTTTCAAGCAAATAAATTCTGATCGACTATCATCTTTCATAAATTCAGATACATCTTCTTTACTTTTTTTTACAAATATTATATTGTGTCATATAAAT
>CAKMZM010000161.1 GCA_929200365.1 uncultured Flavobacteriaceae bacterium
TGATAAAAGTAAAAAGCTTTTAAAAACCGTCACAACAAAACTAGATATTCCAGTTGGTAAAAATGCGTTAGGGATTGCAGTGAAAATCCCGAAGCTCGACGACAGGAGGTGCGAGGAATTGTAACGTAAAGCCCGACCCGATAGGGAAACGCCTTTAGATAAAAAATCAAGATGAGTTCCTTTACAAATTTTAAAGGCTACTAGAGTACGCATCTTTTGGGATTTTGATTTCATCTTTTGACAAAAATAATACGAACAGAAAATCTAATCAAGATGCATTTGGACGGATGGATACTTCACAGTTAATTTTTGTCATGTACTAAAATAATATTTATATTTCTTTTTCATTCTCTTGAAAAATAAAACCCCAGTATATTTACTGGGGTCTATCGCGTTAATCGCTAAAAAAGAGGGGGCAAAGTATTGTTTTATTGGTTGGGATATCAAATAATAAGAATTGTTATCCTTACCTGATTACCGAATTATTCATCTATTTGTTTCAATTATTAAATCACGTTAATATAATATAGAAACCAACCAAAATAAACTATTCTATTTTTTGAAATTTGATATGCCTTTTTCCAACCAATCATGAAATTCATTCACATCTGGTGTATAGGCTATCGGAGCTATTAAATTTTCTTCATCATGATCCATTAGCACATACAATGGCTGTGTATTAGATTTATATTTTAAAATCTGAAGTTCAGTCCATACTTTACCAACAGTATTGAGCATCTTCCCTGGTTTTACTTTGGACTCCTTAATTTGATCTTCTGGTAGTTTTCGTTTGTCATCTACGTATAGAGAAATTAATACCACGTCATTTTTTAGTGTTTTTAATACCTTTGGTTCTGGCCATACATTTTGTTCCATTTTACGACAATTTACACAAGCCCAACCAGTAAAGTCTATCATTACTGGCTTACCTACTTTTTTGGCATAAGCCAACCCTTTGTGATAATCATCAAAAGCCATAATATCATGAGGTTCGAGAAGATGTGCTCCTTCTGGGAGTTCTCCATGTGCATCTGCAGATGTAGCACCTGCACTGCCAATTTTGGTAAACCCTACTCCATAAGGCGATTCACTATAATGCTGTGGTGGAGGGAATGCACTAATTAATTTTAGTGGTGCTCCCCAAAGTCCAGGAATCATATATATAGTAAATGATAATACAAGTAACCCTAAACTTAATCTTCCTACAGAAATATAAGTTACTGGTGAATCGTGAGGAAGCTGTATTTTTCCAAAGAGATAAAATGCTAATACTCCAAAAACTGCAATCCAAATGGCTATAAATACTTCTCTTTCTAGTAAATGTAACTGTAGTACAAGATCTGCCTGTGATAAGAATTTAAATGCCAATGCCAGTTCTAAAAATCCAAGTACAACTTTTACAGTATTAAGCCATCCTCCTGATTTTGGTAAGGAATTCATCCATCCTGGAAACATTGCAAATAAGGCAAACGGTAACGCAATTGCTAATGAAAACCCAAGCATCCCAATTACAGGAGCTAATCCTCCTTTAGAAGCGGCTTCGACTAATAGTGTTCCTACGATTGGCCCTGTACATGAGAATGAAACTATGGCTAGTGCCAATGCCATAAAAAAGATACCTACTAGACCACTTCGGTTTGACTGTGCATCTACTTTATTAGCCCAGGATTGTGGTAATCTAATTTCAAAAGCTCCCAAAAATGATGCTGCAAAAACGACTAATAGTAAAAAGAATATGATATTAAACCACACATTGGTTGCCAGTGCATTAAGAGCTTCTGCCCCAAAAATACCTGTAACAGCAGAGCCTAGCAAAACATAGATTATAATAATAGAAACACCATAAAAAATAGCGTTTCTGATACCTTGTGCTTTGTTTTGACTTTGTTTGGTAAAGAAACTTACGGTTAGCGGGATCATTGGGAACACACAAGGTGTTAACAAAGCTGCAAAACCTGATAGGAAAGCGATAATGAAAATTCCTAAAAAACCTTTTTTAGACTTAGAACTTTTAGAGTTTTCTATATTTTCAGAACCTTCAGAGTCTTTTGTATCAGATGTATCAGAAACTTTATTGTCTTCTTCTTTATGTTTGGTAGAAGTAGCATGAGAAGAATCTGTTGAAGTTGCTGCTGTAACTTTAGTTAGATCGAAAGATAAATCTACTTCGGTTGGAGGTAAACATTTTTCATCATCACACACCATAAATTCTACAAGACCTTCAATAGCAGTAATTCCCTCTTCAACTTTAATCTTTTGCTTAAAAGAAGCTGTATTTTCAAAATATTTGATCCTCATTTTAAAGACAGGATCATCTATTATATGTCCTTCTTCTTCAAAAGTATTTCCTGTAATCTTGATTTTTCCACTCTGGTCATTGTAAGTAAATGTTGTTGGTATCGGACCATCATCTGGTACATCCTGAGAATATAAATGCCATCCACTATCTATTATTGCGGTACTTATCAGGTTATACTCATCAGATGATATTTTCTCTACTGAAGTTTGCCATTTAACGGGTTCAAAAATTTGTGCCGAACTTACCGTAACAACAAAAAATAATAAAATTAAGGGTATATATCTCATTTAATAATTATTTTAATTTATGGTTATCTCTTTTTTATGACAACCTTTGTACGTCTTCTTTAAAAGTATATTAACTAATTCAAACTATAATCAAATGTTTAGTAAATCAAAAGATTAAAGTATTTGATTTTACTTATTCTCTGGTTTCAAAACAATTTCGAAAGACTTACCGTTTTGCCTAATCTCTTTTGCTAAATTCTGGATGTCTTTTATAGAAATCTTATTAACTACATCTTCAAAGTTTTTAGCTTTATTCATATTATAGCCATCTCTGTAAAATGTTGTTAATAAATTCATTTCATATTTATTTTTATTTTTTTCCTGTTCTCGTTCTTTTAAAAAATTGGCTAATGTTTTACTTAAATCTTCGTTTTTTATTTCTCCGTCGGCTATTTTATCTATTTCCTTATAAACAATAGCGACCAGTTTTTCAGCAATATCTGGGTTACAGTCAAAAGAAATTGACAGGTATGCCAAGGTATTTGGTTCTTTAAATAAGCTACCCCAAACTCTTGGACTATACGCACCTCCTTCTTGTTCTCTAACAGTTTCTATAATGCGTAATTGTAAAATATCTCCTAGTGCCTTTGCTAACAATTTGTTTTTTACATTAAAAGAAACCTCTTTTTTAAGGGCAATATTGATATTGGCTTTTGGATCTTCCATAGCAAGAAAAACATCTTCATTTACATGATCAGATTTCCAATTGATATTATTGTCTTTAAAATTTTCTTTATCATTTGTTGTTGGTAAACTGGCTATATATTTAACTAATAATTGCTTAAGTCTATGTTGTTCTACATCACCTACAATATAAAATTCAAAATCTGCCGGATTTGCAAAACGTTCTTTATACACCGATTTGATCTTATCAAAAGATATTTCGTCTACATATTTTTGGTTGACAACTCTTTTTCTTGGGTGTTGCTCCCCATATAGTGTAGTTGTAGTTCTATCTTTAATTTGCGCTTCGATATCTTTACTTTTTCTAACCAGATATTGATTCATTGTACTTTGCAAAACCTTAAAGGTCTGGTTTTCAAATCGAGGGTTTTCAAAATACAGATATAGCATTTGCAGCATGGTTTCTGTATCTTTGGTAGTAGAATATCCTATTAGACTTTCGGTGGTTTTATCCAGTTTGGGTATAACCCCCGCTGTTTTTCCAACTAATATTTTAGGTAATTCTGTAGCATTATATTCACCTAAACCAGACATTCTCATAAAGTTGGTTAATAGGTCTGCTGAGGGTATGTCTGCGTCTTTTACCAAAGATTTACCTCCATAACTAATCGCCTTAAGGTTTACTTTGTTTTTTTCGTTATCTGTAAATTTATAGTGTACCTTAATACCATTACTTAACACATAAGTAGATGATCCTAGTTCTTTATTTTCTATAATCTCTTTTATAGAGCCCTTTTCAAAAGTTAATCCAGAAATCAGTGTTTTATTACTTAAGGCATCTTCATGGGGTTTTAGACTAGCATCATTCTCTATAGTAATTAAAATTTCTTTTGCCTGATCCTTAGTTAAATTATTCTTGCCTTTAACACCTGTAACATTTACAAATCTGTTTTTTGTCGTATACCACCTTTTAATAACTTTATGAAGTTCATCGGCCTTAAGCGTTGCAAAAATTTGTTTTGCTAATTCGTATTCTTTTTCAATATCTATTATTGTTTCATTACTCAAGTAATTATTTTGAATAGGAGTAATAATAGCTCCGTGTGGCAAATCATCTTTTTTAGAGATTTGAGTTTCATAAAAATTAGAAAACGTTTTAATAGTTCTCTCTATTTCGGATGGTGTAAAACCATGCTTTACTGCTCTCTGAATTTCTGTCAAAACTTCTTTAAAAGCTTCTTGTTGCTTGTCTAGTTTTGGAGAAATTACGGTGCTGAATGCATTGGCAGTACGAGCCATTGCTCCATAACCGGTTTGGCATGATAAATATGAAGCCTCAGGTTTTTTTGCTATGTCTGATATTCTTGTTGAAAGCATAGAGCCAGTCATCTTTTCTAATAAAGACTGCTTAAAGTCGGCTACAGTTTGGTCTTTAATAACTCTTTTATGCCGGATACCAAATTCTATGATTGAAATAGAAACTTCTGGGTCTGTACCTAAATTATATAACAATTCGTTATTATCTGGAATATCTACTATGATACGTTTTCTTGGGTTTTTTACTGCCGGAATATGAGAGAACTTGTCTTTTATTTTCTTTTCAATTTCATCAACATTCACATCTCCTATTATTGCAATAGCCTGTAGATCTGTTCTGTACCAGTCATGATAAAAATCTCGTAGAGCTTTATACTTAAAATTGTCTACCACAGACATTAACCCTATAGGTAAACGCTTTGAGTATTTTGAATAATTAAAGGTAGTTGGTAGTGATTTTTGAAATAAACGCGATTGCCCATCTTGACTTGTGCGCCATTCTTCTTTTATAACACCTCTTTCTGCATCTATTTCTTTTTCTGTAAGCGATAAATAATTACACCAGTCATGCAGTACTGTAAGGCAAGTATCTACTAAACCATCTTTTACAGGAATATTGTTTATATTATAAACTGTTTCATCAAATGATGTATAGGCATTAATATCTTTACCAAATACAGCTCCATGTTTTTGTAAGGTGTTTAGAATACCTTTATCAGGAAAACTCTTTGTGCCGTTAAAAGCCATGTGTTCTAAAAAATGCGCTAACCCTTGTTGGTCATCATTTTCTAATATCGAACCAACGTTTTGTATGATATAATAGCTGGCTGCACCTTTAACCACATCGGTATTTTTTATATAATACGTTAAACCATTTGGCAAAACTCCTTTACGAATACTATGGTCTGCTGGTATAGGTTGATCCAGTTTTAAATTTTGTGCATGACTACTTATTGTAAATAAGCATATAAAAAATACAGGTAATATATGTTTCATTTTTTTTTAAATTTTATTGCTAATAAAACTGCTACCTTTTTTATGGTAACATCTAAACTAAACTAACCTGACTAAAACTTCCCTTTTACTTTTTGGGTAATGTTTTTAGCAGAATTTTTTGATTGGATCATAAAATATTTTATCTGGGTTAATCGTTTTAGAAATTTGTGTTTTTGTCAACAATTTTCTAGTTATGAGTGTTTTACATTCATTTTTGTTAAGAAATCCAGAGTTTACATCAATCGTAGGCATACAGATTAGAGTAAACTGTTTATTGTTTTTTCTAATTGATCTCCTCGTAAACCATCATTTACTTTAATTATCTTACCCTCTGGCGAAATTAAAACAATATGAGGTAAGGTATTATATTGGTAGAGTTTTTGTGTTATTTTTTCCTGATCCCAAAGTTTGGTATAAGGTAGGTTCTCCTTCTCCAGGGTTTTTTTCCATGTATTTTTTTTATTATCTATAGAAACCGATACTATTTCTAAGCCTTTGTCCTTGAATTTTTTATAGGTTTTTTTTAAGTTCGGAATCTCTTTTAGACAGGGGCCGCACCAAGACGCCCAAAAATCGATCAAAACATGCTTCCCTTTAAAATCAGATAATGAAATTTTTTTGTCATTATGATCTATTAAGGTAAAATCTATATTTTGCTTCCCAATAGTTACACTTTCTTTAAGGTTCAATGTTTTATATAATTCTGCGATATAATAGCTATCTCTAATATTAGGTGAGAATTTAGCTAGGTTAGTTTTTAAAAATGATATATCTTTATCATTAAAGTTATAATAGAATATTGCAGACAAGGCTATACTTTCACTGTTTTTTGGTATAGCATCAACGATGTTCTGGTTTTTAACCTTGGATAACGAATCTATGATGCTACTATAGTGTTTTAATGTTTCCAGGTTTTCTTTGCTTGGTTCAACCTGGTTATAATTTATAAAAGCTTCATTATAGATTTTTTCATAATTTTTTAGAGCAATATTTGCAGGGAAACTAGCTTGAAACCGATGGTATTCTGATGTTACCGGAGAACCCGATATTTCAACTTTTTTTAAATTTTCATCAATGATCTCCCCAGTCATTCTAATATCTTTACTATCAATAAAAAAATAAGCTTTATTCTGTCTCATACCGCCATTTTTATTTGATAATTGCGGTAAAAAAATACCCTGCATTTTAGGTTTGGAGATATCGAATTTATGTTCAAATTCAAATGTTCCATTAGTAGCCTGAACCGTATCTATTGGATAATTTCGGGTATCCATTAAAACAACGATGTTGTTTCCTAATCCTTTAATAGTACCTTTAATCAGTTGTTTGTTCTGCTCTTTTAGTTGTTTGTTTTGCCCTTTATTATTAGAACAGGACATTGTTGTAATTAATGATACTAAGATCAATATCTTTACTATGATTGTTTTCTTCGTCATTTTTTCTAATATTAATTATAAATCTCTTCCAAAAGTTTTTCTAGCTCATTATGTTTCAGATGCTGATCAACAACTTTTCCTTCCGGGTTTAGAACATAGGTTGTTGGCAGAGTTTTTACTTTATACAGTTTTTTTATTTCTGAGGCGTTAAACCCTTTTAAATCTGACACTTGAACCCATGGAATTTGATCTTCTTCTATTGCTTTCACCCATTTTTCTTTATCGTCATCAAATGATATAGAAACAATTTTGAATCCTTTATCTTTATATTTGTTATAAAGTGGAGTTATTTTTCTATTAGCAACTCTGCATGGGGCACACCAACTAGCCCAAAAATCTACAAGTGTATACCCGCCTTTAAAATCCTCAAGTGTATATTCTTTTCCTTTAGGATCTTTTAATAAAAAGGATGGTGCGATAGTGCCTATCATTCTGTTAGCTTCGATTTCTTTTAGTCTGGTATCAATAAAATCTAACAGTGGACTTTTTTTATTTACATCATTCGAAACAATTTCAAATAAAGCCTTCTGCTCATGATAGCTTAGCGCTTCACGATTTACCATATCTTGTAGTAAAAAAAGTGATATATAAGATTCGGGATGTTTCTTTATATAATTTTTTTTACGCTGTATAAGATTTGTATAATACATGGTAGACAAGGAGTCTAATTCTTTTTTGGATAAGATAGTATCCCTTGAAACTTCTATTAACTTTTCATTTAAAGGTTGAAGATCTTTTAACAGTAAGCTATATCTCTGTTGTAGTGAATTTTCTGGAGCATCAATTGAAATACTATCCCCA
>CAKMZM010000162.1 GCA_929200365.1 uncultured Flavobacteriaceae bacterium
GAATTAGATGTATAGATTTTAATTAACAAAAAGCGCTTTTCAGATAATGGAGAATATTAATATGACGTATGTCATGCTGAGCTTGTCGAAGCAAATCATAACTAGGCGACTTTTAAGCTCCTTTATTTTTATAGTTAAAACAACCCCATAAACAACATAAAATGATAAAAAGAATCGTATCTGTTATACTTGTTGGTATTCTTATGACTTCTTGTGTTTCTTCTAAAGTACACAAAGAATTAGAAAGCAAGTATGCCCGTCTGAAACGAGAAAACCGTAAAACCAAAGACGAATTAGCAGCTTTAGAAAAAACAAGTGATGCCACTAGAAAGGCATTAGAGCAATTAGATGCCGAATATCAAAAGGTTAAAGCCGAGAGAGATGATTTACAAGGAAAATATAATGCGGCACAGGCTAATTATGAAAACCTAAAAGACTCGTATGACGCATTAGAGAAAAACAGTTCGGCAGCTATTGCAGCCAATAGCAGGAAAAACAGAGAACTGCTAAAACAACTGGAAGAAAAAGAAAGAGTGCTGGCCGAAGAACGTAATCGTTTGGATGCATTACAGAGAGATCTGGCTTCTCGTTCTAAGCGAGTAGATGAATTAGAAGGGTTAATTGCGGCCAAAGATGCCAAAATGCAGGCACTTAAAAGTGCAATATCCAAAGCACTTCGAAATTTTGAAGGAAAAGGCCTTACTGTAGAAGAGCGCAATGGTAAAGTCTATATTTCTATGGAAAACAAACTACTGTTTGAATCTGGTAGTTGGGCAGTAGGAGCGCAAGGGCAAAAAGCAGTAAGGCAACTGGGTAAGGTATTGGGTGATAATGCAGATATCGCTGTTTTGATAGAAGGGCATACCGATAATGTACCGTACACAGGTAACGGACAGCTATCGGGCAACTGGGATTTGTCTACCAAGAGAGCTACTGCGATTGTAAATATTTTATTACAAAACCAGAAAATTGACCCACAAAATATCACTGCAGCAGGTAGAGGAGAGTTTGCTCCCGTAGCCTCTAATGATACTAGTACAGGAAAAAGTAAAAACAGGCGAATCGAAGTGATCCTAACTCCAAAATTGGATGAAATCACTAAGCTATTGAATGATATTTAAGTAATAAGTAATTAGAAACAAAAAGAGCGACACATTGTGTCGCTCTTTTTGTTTGAAAAAGAATTGTACTTTAATTAAATAAATCCTTCAAAATATTCTCTACATCAGCATCTTGATTCTCTGCTAATGATGTCTTTAGTTTTAAAAGCTTGGCATGAAAAGTTTCAATCACACGTTCTGCATTCATTTTATCTAATAAAATATCCTTACCCGCAGTAGTCAATAGATGATATTCAAAGTGATTTAAATGCTTAGGTTTAGATGGATCTAATTTTTTTTGTACCGATATAGTTCCTTTACCAGTAATAACAGAAATCACATTGCCTGCTGCAGTCACTTTATTAGTTTGTTCACCAAGATCAGTAGCTAAGGAGTATACCTTATCAAATATAACTTTCTGGGTTTTCCAATCTTCTTGAGCTTGAAGTGATAATCCTGTGCATAGCACAAATGCAAGTAAAAATAATTTTTTCATAGTGTTTGGGTGTTAAAATAATGTATTATAGTTTATAGGTTAATTACACCGGTTATCAGAACGCAATAAAATTTATTTTATTGTTAAAATAACCTTAAAAATTGCCTCAAAATAGGTATTTTATTTGATAAAAACCAAAAAGCGTGCCACAGATTTTAGTAAACAAAAAATAAAATCCTTAATTATGCATATAATCAAAAAGCATACTGTTTTTATATAAAAAACCCGTTGTGCATTTTGAGCTAAAATAGTTTTCAAAATGTTAGTTCGAGTGATTTTTTGATAAAAAAATTGTATCGAGAAACCATTTAAAGGTTAAAACTCTTATTCTTGATACAAATTTTACTCATAAAATTCACTCGAATTGACAGAATTTTATCAAAATGCGCAATCGGTTATAAAAGTATAAAAATAAGAAAAACAGATAACAAAAGGACGTTACCAAACGTTTATTATACCAGTTCTGATTTAAATTTACTCATAAGAAGAATGATGGATTTTTGACTTAGATGAAAAAGAAAATTCAAGCATAGCAGGGCTACGGTTGTGTTTTATTTTGAAGTATTAGACAAAAAGACGCGGTTTTATTGAGTAAATTTAAATTGGAAATGGTATTATACCCAAATTAATTTAAAACTATAGAACAAATGAAGAGGCTACCTATTTTTGTAATATTAATACTAGTATCCGTGATCAGAGGAGTAAGCCAGGAAAGCGAAGAAGAGTACCAGAATGAAGAAGAGGTGCAGGAGGATGAAAAAGGAGAAAACAATCACTTTGACATCTATGCATATTTTAATTTCACCAATGATGAGTATTCCAATGCCCTGGATAAGGTAAATGATATGGATCCAGAAGATCAAAATGTCCTATATACATTGGTAGTAGAGGTTCAAAAAGATAACGTATTAAAAGATCGCTTGTTCGGGGAGTTGATTGCAAAACCCAAAAAAAAGCATCCTTTCAAGGGTAAAGACAGCCCAGGGTTTACCTGTATCCTACGTGGTCTTATAGAAAACAAAACAGTATATAATGAGGTTATTAAAGATGGAGGCTCTGAGGATCGTGCCAGAAATGTTGCAGCCCTCGCCGAAAGAACGGTACGGAGAAAATGTGGTATCGCCAAAAAAAGTGAATAACCCATAACACGAATTGTTTCTATATTTCAGTAAATTCTGGTCACAGGCTATGTAAATCAATATTTTGGCAAAAAACATGTCTGGGCAAGTTCGGTAGAACTATCGAGACCCAATTGTGGTAATTAATTAGGTTGTATTGCATCTCGATAGCTCTGCTGAGCCTGTCGAAGTACAATTTTATCAACCGCTATCGCTACTGATAAAATTACTCGAAGAGACAGTAGACGTATTGTGATGATTGAAGTACTATTGTCAGTTCGAGTGTTTTGTGAAACATAGTGAAGTGAAGCAAAATGTATCGAGAACCAATGTAAGTTCTGGTATTTTTTATGGGATTTCATAATGTTTTTTTCATAAACTTATAGGGGTCTTAAATTTCATCTAATTTCCTTTGATTTAGCTTTCTGTTCATTTTCTTTGCTTGCCCAGCAGCAAACAGAACCAAAAGAAAAGGTACTTTTTTCAAGGTATTTTTCAATTTTATTGAAAACCAGATTTATTGCGCTAAAATCTTTCCAAGGCTTCATAGATGTTGCAAACGGAAAACAAATCTTATACTGGTGAAAAAAAATTCAAAGCCCTACTTTGGAATGTCGATTCTGGAGCATATACTCCTAACTCTATCATATTATTTTCCTGAAGTCTGTTTTCGATCTCGGGAAATAGTAAAAAAAACATAAATATCACCATTGTAGGATTGCGAAAAAATCAAAGTTCCTTCTGGTAAAAATTGATAGACAGGAATCAGATTGGTGCAATCGATCAATTCTGGAGGAAAGGAGTCAAAAGTAATATTTATAGCTTCATTATTATGAATCCAGCTCAATTCCTGAACTTTCCAGCCAATATCATAGTGTTGTACTATCCCATGCAGGGTTTTAAGAAGAATATCTTTGGTTTTATTCTTCCAAAGCATTCTTTTGTCTACAACTGTTTTTATAGAATTTCTATACTCATTAACTCGCTCTTCAAGATGTTCAATTTTCATGGTTATTTTTATTAAAAGATTCTTCCTTTTTCTTTTCTTTTTCTAGTTTTTTAAAGTAGCCTCTAAATAAAAAATTATGTTTTAGAGCATCCATATTCTCGTTAAAACGATATGTTCCTTCTTTAATACTATTCATTGTAGAATCAATATCTTTAACCAGAGTTGGATCTGCGGTTAGATAATGCAGTGCTCCTTTTCCTTCTTTTATATCTTTTAATACTATATCTAGATTTGTGGTTATCTGACTGATATCAACACTGGATTGCTCTAGGTTATTCACTATGGTTTTCATTTTCTGACCAGATAGGCTATCCTGCAACAAAACGCCTGCTACACTTTGGCCCCGTTTAACCGAAGAGATGATGTCTTTAAGGTCGGTAATAGCTTGTGATGCTCCTGTACTTGTATTTTTTAATTGAAAAATAGTTTGTTTCAGATCTTTTGCCATTATAGAATCATTGATCAATAATCCTATAGTCCCATTACCTTCAATAATTTTTGTTGTTATTTTTAGTAAATCTGCTGTAAGTAAGGCGGCATTTTCATTAGTAACATTAAGAGTGGTAAGCATATCATCTGTTCCTATTTTACTGTAAGATTGTATGGTATCCCCAGAAATCACAGGAGGTTTTTTGCTTTCTCGGGGAATAATATTTACGATCATATTACCTACCAAGCCATCTGATCCTATAGTTGCCACGGCATCTTTTTTGATATGTTTTGATATGTTTTCCTGAATGAGCATTTCTACAATAATTCGGGTATCTCCTACCATCTTAATTTTACTTACCGTACCTACATTGATTCCAGAATAGCGAACATTATTTCCTAATTCCAAACCATTAACATTTGTAAATTGAGTCATGATTCTGATATTATTACCAAATAGGTTTTGTCGATTTCCGATAGAGTATAGTGCGGCGATAAGTAATGCTGTGCCGATTACGACAAAGACACCAAGTTTCAATTTTTGAGATGTGGTTTTTTTCATAACGTTTCACTTTAGTTTTATCTGGCTTCTAATGTTTAAAAAAAGCTTTTACCTGGGGATCATTTGATTGAGATAATTGTTGGTATGTTCCTTCTGCATAATTAATACCGTCTACCAATAAAATAATTCTGTTAGAAATTACTCTTGCACAATCTACATCATGTGTAATGATCAGAGATGAGGTTTTGTATTTCTTTTGAATGCTACGCATGAGCCCGATAATTTCTTTAGAGGTTATGGGGTCTAATCCAGTCGTAGGTTCATCATAAAGAATAATTTTAGGTTTTAAAATCAGGGCTCTTGCCAGTGCTACCCGGCGTTGCATTCCTCCCGAGAGTTCAGAAGGCATAAGGTCTGTTGCATGTGCTAAACCTACATTTTCCAGTGCTTCAAGTACTAGTGTTTCGGTATGCTCTGTCATATTCAATTTATCTTTATGTCTGCGTAAAGGAAATTCCAGATTCTCTCTTACAGTCATAGAATCATATAAAGCACTCCCCTGAAACAAAAAACCAATTTGAGTGCGAAGTACATCTAATTCTACTTGCCCCAGAGTAGTAATGTCCTGGTCTTTTATTCGTATACTTCCTCCATCGGCCTGCATCAAACCTACAAGGCATTTGATCATTACTGATTTTCCAGAACCAGATTTACCCATGATTACCAGATTTTCTCCTTCATATAATTGTAAGCTGAATCCATTGAGTACATGGTTATTACCAAAGTTTTTCCTTAGATCTTTGATCTCTAGAACAGGAGGTATGTTTTTTTTAGATTTCATTATATTTCAAAAAATATATCTGCCAGAAATACTGCTACAAAGTCAATGACAAACAATAGCATAGATGTATATACTACGGCAGAGTTTGAGGCTTCACCAACACCTGCGGTTCCTTTTTTGCAGTAATAGCCTTTGTAGCACCCTACCAACCCTATGGCATATCCAAAAAAGAATGATTTTACTGTAGCAGGAATGATATCACTATACTTTATGGCATCAAATACCTGATTAAAATATAATTGATAGGATACAGCTCCTTTTAGATTTTCGACGATAGCAGAGCCAAATAAAGCAATTGCATCCCCAAAAATGATCAATATAGGAAGCATTAAGGTTGTTGCTGTAATACGGGTAACGACAAGGTATTTAAAGGGGTTTGTTCCTGATACCTCCATCGCATCAATTTGCTCTGTTACTCGCATAGATCCAAGTTCGGCACCGATTCCAGAACCAATGCGTCCTGCGCAAATAAGAGCGGTAATTACAGGTCCGATTTCTCTTACAATAGAAATCCCTACCATAGACGGCATCCAGGACTCTGCACCAAACTCCATTAAAGTAGGTCGAGACTGGAGTGTAAAAACCAATCCTAAAATAAATCCAGTTACCCCAACCAAAAGCAAAGAACGATTACCCATATTATAGCACTGTCGTAGTAGTTCCTGAAACTCTAAAGGTCTGGCAAACACTTCTTTAAAAAAACGCCCTGAGAAATATGACAAATCCCCTATCTCTGTAAAAAAAGCTTTGATCCTTTCTACTATGCGAAGTGATTGAGTCATAAATAATCTGCTTCAATGTTGCTCAAAGATAGGAGTAGCATTTGCTAATAAAAATGACATAAATCAGGTATCTTGGGTCTAAATGCTTAAAGATATACGTAAAGAATTTTAGGTATTCATGACAATTAGAATCAAGTATGTGTCTAGACTAAAAATAGGATATGTTTTTTGGCTGGTTGCGTACAAATAAAATATATAGTATTGTATATTTACAAAAACGTAGTGTATGTCTTCTCAATCCCGTTTGGATCGTGCTTATAAAAATGCCAAAGTAATTCCGTTTGATGATACATCTAAGTTTATCTTTTTTAGTGATTGTCATCGGGGGGATAATAGTTTTGCAGATGAGTTTGCTAATAATCGCAATATTTATTTCCATGCTTTGAAACATTATTATACTGAAGGATTTACCTATTGTGAGTTAGGAGATGGAGATGAACTGTGGGAAAATTTAAGTTTCGAAACCATATTTAGAGCACATAAAGATGTATATGAATTATTACAATTATTTCATGCAGACTATAGATTAAATCTGATTTGGGGTAATCATGATATGGTATATCGGGACCCAAAATATGTAAAAAAACACCTCAGTTCTTATTTTGATCAAAAAACAGATACAGATAAAGAAATCCCTTTGTTTCCTGACATAGAATACAATGAAGCTATTGTGTTAAAACATAAGAATACAAAACAGGAAGTTTTCCTGATTCATGGTCACCAGGCAGATTTTATGAATTATATAGGTTGGAGAATAAATAGATTTCTTGTACAGGTTTTATGGAAACCGCTTCAGGTAGTAGGAATTGCAGATCCAACCAGTCCTGCAAAAAACTACAAAGAAACGATACGAATAGAACGTAGAATTAAAAAATGGATTGCCAATAACAAGAACCTGTTAACTATTATTGGTCATACGCACAGACCACGATTTCCAGAAGCAGGAGAACTAGCGCTGTTTAATGATGGGAGTTGTGTTCACCCCAGGTCTATTACAGGAATAGAAATCGAAAATGGAAGTATTACCTTAATGAAGTGGCAAATTTCTACTACCGAAGATGGGATATTAAAAATCATTAGAGTCCCCTTAGAGGGTCCTCAAAAGTTAACTGAGTTTATTACTGAAAAATAACCCCTCTATAAGTATTCAAGATATAATCGAAACAATCCCAATACGACATAATCTGGCATCATACTTTTATGTTTTGGGTGTGTTTCTAGGAATACTACTGAGTTTAAAATCTTAAGGTCTCTTTTTTTACTCTATTTTTTTAACCTAAAAAAAGGCTTGAATAATAGATAAACTTCTTATTTATAAGCCTTTTTAATAGTAAGCAGCTGCTGTTTATTCTATATTGAGTACCTTTTCGATTTGAGGAGCATATTTTTTAATCGTCATTTCTACTCCAGATTTAAGAGTC
>CAKMZM010000163.1 GCA_929200365.1 uncultured Flavobacteriaceae bacterium
ATTAATCATGCATTGAAAATAGCATAATCTACCAAAAAAATAAGTAGTTTTATAAGCACATTTCATAAACACATATATAGATACACCCTTTTATGAGAAAGATTATAGTTTTTATTGTACTTGGCTTTTCTTTTTGCTATGGACAAAAGAACCTTCCAAAAGACTATTTTATTCGTCCTCTGGATATTACTACTGTAGTTTCGGGAACATTTGGCGAGTTGAGATCTAATCATTTTCATTCTGGATTAGATATAAAAACTAAAGGTGAAGAAGGATTAAATGTATACGCTACAGCATCTGGTCGAGTAACTAGAATAAAGGTTTCCCATGGTGGATATGGTAAAGCACTATATATCGCACACCCTAATGGGTATACAAGTGTATATGCTCATTTAAAAAAGTTCTCTCCAGAAATTGAAGCTTTTGTAAAAAAAAGACAGTACGCAAAGGAATCTTATGAAATAGAGCTTTTTCCTAAATCAGGCTCATTAGTAGTAAAGCAAGGTGATATTATAGCATACAGTGGTAATACTGGAGGAAGTTCTGGACCTCATCTTCATTTTGAAATTAGAGATTCGAGATCTAGACCAATGAACCCAATGAATTTTGGTATAGAAGTAAAAGATACCAGAAAACCAATCGTAAATAGTCTTTGGGCTTATAGTTTAGATAAAGATGCACACATTAATGGTGCGCAAAAACCAGTTAGACTAAAGCTTATACCTCTAGAGGACGGTAGTTTTAAAACAGAAAACCTGAGTGCATATGGCAAAATCGGCTTTGGCGTAGCTACCATAGACAAACAAGATTTAGCCGAAAATAATAATGGTGTATATGAAATAACTACTCTAATTAATGGTCAAGAAAGCTTAAAAATAGAAATGAATCGTTTTTCTTTTGCCGAAACACGATATGCAAACAGAATTATTGATTACTCTTATTTTAAAGAATATAGAAGTAGAATAACAAAGCTCTTTGTTGAAAAAAACAATCCGTTAACCGTTTTTAAAAAGAAAGTAAATAATGGTATTGTCAATATTCAAGATAGTCTTTCTTATAACTACACCATTCATATCAAAGATTTTAAAAACAATACCACTACAATTACTATTCCTGTACAAGGAAAAAATGTAGAAACAATCACAAAAGCAGATATTCCTAAAACATCAGAATACGCTAAAACAACTGAAAACTACACATATAGCTCTGGTTTTTTTGATCTTTTCATCCCTAAAGGTGCATTATATGAAAATACCTATCTAGACATATCGGTTAGTGGAGAAAAAATCAAAATCCATAATAACAGAACTCCGTTACATAAAAACATGACTCTGGTTTTTGATGTGTCAAGATATAGTGAAGAAGATAAGAAAAAACTATATATAGGCCGTATAAATGGCTCTAAAACACCATCATACTCTAGAACATCAAAGAAAGGTAATCGATTCTCTACCAGAACGCGTACTTTTGGCACATACTCCTTATTTACCGATAACCAGAAGCCTACAATTATACCTATTAATATTTCTAGCAAAAAATGGATATCAAAGGCTACACATTTAAAAGTAAAAATCAATGATTCTGAATCTGGAATAAAAAGTTATCGAGGTACTATAAACGGAAAATTTATTTTATTAGAGTATGATTATAAGACCGGAATGTTAATCTATGATTTTAATGATAAAATTCATGGGGACTCAGAAAATAATTTTAAACTTGTTGTGTTAGATAAAGTAGGTAATCGAGCAACATTCGAAACCACATTTTTTAGAAAACCTTAAATACTCTTATTTCTTGAAACCAAATTTTTTTCCTCTTTTGATTTTACTGATTCTAATCAGTATCTCTTCTTCGGCTCAGACCGCAACGTTAAAAGGTGTTATTCTTAATGAAAACAATATTCCCATTCAAGGAGCTAACATCTCTTATAACGATTCTGGTACTCAATCTGATAAAAACGGTGTATACCAACTTAGTATACCAGCTAATCAAGAAATTACAATACACATATCTCACATTAGTTTAAAAAATGTACAATTTGTTATTAATCTTGAAGAAAATCAAGAATATGAATTTAATCCAGTACTAAAAACAGATGTTGAACAGATAGGTGAAGTTATTATATCGGGTAGAGAGCGAAAAATTGTAGAAGGAATTACAACACTAGATCCTGAAACTATTAGAATCACCCCTTCTGCTAATGCAGGTGTAGAAGGGCTACTCAAAAGTTTACCTGGGGTAAGTTCTAATAATGAATTGAGTACGCAATATGCTGTTCGTGGAGGAAATTATGATGAAAATTTGGTCTACGTAAATGAGATCGAAGTTTATCGCCCTTTTTTAGTAAGATCAGGACAACAGGAAGGCTTAAGCTTTGTAAATACGGATATGGTTCGTAATGTAGATTTTTCTGCAGGAGGGTTTCAAGCCAAATATGGAGACAAGCTTTCTTCGGTTTTAGATATTACCTATAAAAGACCAACAAGATTGGGAGCAACAGCAAATTTAAGCCTTCTGGGGGGTAGTGTTTCTGCAAAAGGAATTTCTAAAAACAAAAAGCTAGCTGCTATTGTTGGTGTACGGTATAGAGATAATAGTTTATTAGTAGATGCAAAAAATACTGAAACTAATTTTCAACCTAGATTTGCAGATGTACAAACGTATCTTTCTTATAATTTTTCTAGTAAATTTGAATTAGGCTTCTTAAGTAATTTAGCACTTAACACTTATGATTATGAGCCATTAACTGAGCAAGTGAATTTTGGAACATTACAAACAGTGCAAGCATTGACTGTTCGCTATGATGGACAAGAAAAAGACAGATATGAAACCTATTTTGGAGCACTAAAAGGAACCTACAGAGCTAATGATAATCTAACTCTAAAATTAATTGCCTCTGGATATCACACACAAGAACAAGAGCATTATGATATTTTTGCTGCTTATGCATTAGGAACCGTAAATACAGACATTGGTAGTGAAAATCTGGGAGAAGTAGAATTCAGCGAAGGCATAGGTTCTCAATTAACGCATGCAAGAAACGATCTGGATGCATTAATATATAATATCGAACATAAAGGAACATATATTGCAGATCAACATCAGTTTGATTGGGGTATCAAATATACCTCAGAAGATATTAGAGATCGCCTACAAGAATATGAAATCATTGATTCTGCTGGTTTTTCTATCAGACCTCCTGTATTAGATTTTGTAAATGATCAGCCCTATACTCCTTTTGTGTCTCCCATTGTCCCTTTTACCAGTGTAAGAGCTACAAATGATACTAAGATTGATCGTATTTCTGGGTATGCACAATATAGTATTCGCTCTAATATCAAAGAAAATGAAATTTGGGTAAATGCAGGTATTAGAGCACATAACTGGAATATTTATGGGAATACAGTCGATAGTTCTGATTCACAAATCGTATTTAGTCCAAGAGCACAAATTGCTATCAAACCAGATTGGAAATCTGATATGATCTTTAGAGTTTCTGGGGGGCTGTATCATCAACCTCCTTTTTATAGAGAGTTACGAAATTCATTAGGAGTGGTACGACCAGATGTTAAAGCACAACAATCAATACATATCGTGCTGGGTAATGATTATAGTTTTTTGATGTGGAAAAGACCATTTAAATTAACTACAGAATTATATTATAAAAAACTAACCGATGTAAATCCGTATACTATCGAAAACGTTAGGATACGATATCGCGCTAGAAATAATACAGAAGCGTATGCACAAGGAGTTGATTTAAGACTTAATGGAGAGTTTGTTCCTGGTACAGAAAGCTGGGTAAGTTTTGGGTATTTAAAAACTGAAGAAAATATCGATAAGCGTGGTTATATCTCTCGACCAACAGATCAACGACTCAAAATTGGAGTATTATTTCAGGATTATGTCCCTTCTATCCCAAATTTAAAGATGTATTTAAATATGATCTATCAAACGGGAGTACCAGGAGGTTCTCCCAGTTATGCTGATCCATATAATTTTCAGACCAGACTACGAGATTATCGAAGAGCCGATTTGGGAATCTCATATGTTATTGTTGACCAAAATAAAAGATTAAGAGAAGGACATTTTCTTAATAAGTTTAGAGAACTAAGCCTTGGTTTTGAGATTTACAATATTTTTGACAACCAAAATACAATCACCAATACTTTTGTAAGGGATGCTGCAAGTCAACGTCAATTTGCTATCCCCAACTATTTAACGCCACGGGTTTTTAATGTTCGATTAAAAATGAAACTTTAAGAATAGATTATTCTTCTATAAATTTCTTTAAGACATCTACTGTATACTCTATTTCTTCTTTGGTATTATATTTTGAAAGAGAAAAACGTATCGATGGTTTTTGTAAATCTTCATCAGAAAGGATTTCTGTTAATACGTGAGATCCTTTACCGCTTCCGCTTTGGCAAGCACTCCCTTTTGAGCATGCAATACCATTAATATCTAAATGAAATAATAATATCTCTGCTTTTTCTTCAGAAACTGGTAAACACACACTAAGTAGTGTATATGTACTTTTTTCAGGATCACAACAACTGGCATTAAACTTTACTCCTTCAATGTTATTTTTAAGAGTATCGATAAAGTATTGTTTAAGACTTGTAACGTAGCTTTTTTCTTCTTCTAAATTTTCATATGATAATCGCAACGCTTCATCCATTCCAGCAATATTATGTACACTTTCTGTTCCTGCTCGATATCCTCGTTCTTGTTCACCTCCAAAAATTAATGGTTTTAAACCCGAATTTTTTCGAATATATGCAAAACCAACTCCTTTTGGTCCATGAAATTTATGAGCACTTACTGCTGTAAAATCAACATGTAAGTTACTTAAATTTACGTTATAATGACCTATCGACTGAACCATATCACTATGAAAAAGTGCTTCATGTTTATTACACAAGTTTCCAACACGCTCAATATCTAATATTGTTCCCACCTCATTATTTACATGCATTAAGCTTACCAATACCTTCTCATTAGAACTACTAAGAAGTGATTCTAAGTGCTTATAATCAATCGAGCCATCTGTATTTATGTTAACATAACTTACTACTATATCGGTACGAGACTCTATTTCCTGTACTGTATGCAATACTGCATGATGTTCTATTTTGGTTGTAATAATATGTTTAACTCCTAAATCCCTAACAGCACTATTTATTGCTAAGTTATCAGCTTCTGTACCTCCAGAAGTAAATATAATTTCTGATGCTTTTACTCCTAAATAACGAGCGATGTTTTTACGTGTTTGTTCTATATGATTCTTAGCAGATCGACCATAACCATGTGTTGATGATGGATTTCCATAATCTTCTTTCAATACAGAAACCATTTTTGTAATAACCTCTGGTCTTACCTCTGTGGTAGCCGCACTATCAAAATAAACTTTTTTCATAAAACAAAGTAATTAAGTTATTGTAATAGATATTTATTCGTTTCTTGTGAAAAAACTTTAATTTTATAATATCCCCAATTTTCCAGCTACAAAACTAATCTAAATAAAATTATTTTCAAGTAGATACGTTATAATCTTTCAATTCTCTTACTTTTGTCAAAAAAATACTCATTATTACATGAAAAAGTTGTTTTCATCTCTCTTTTTATTATTATTTCTTACCTCTTGTGATGATGGTGACTTAGTGATCACCAGTTTTGAGTTTGATGATGTTGATTTACAGCTTTGTAAAGGTGCAAAACCAAATGAATTTGTTTTTTTTAAGATTAACAAAACTATAAACGAAACTATTTCTTATAGCTTTATCAGCGAGACTTTTTCTGATGTTACCGTAACTTCTACACCTATTTCTATAGATTTAAGTGAGGATTCTAATAATTTAATATACAGAAGTTTCAATATACCAGTAACTATAGATTATTTTTGCTCTAATATACCGCCTAGTGAAATTATAATTGTTGAAGAACTTAATGGCATTACAGGAACATCTGAAATTTTAACCGAAATCATCACAGAAGATGATGATGATGGGATTCCTGCAGAACAAGAAGATCTTAATGGTAATGGCAACCTTGAGGATGATGATACCGATGGTGATGGAATTCCAAATTATAAAGATCAGGATGACGACAATGATAACATTCTAACTAGTGTTGAGTTACCAAACGATATTCCTGATAATGATAATCCACGGGATACAGACGAAGATGGTATACCTGATTACCTTGAAGAAGATGATGATAATGATGGAATCTTAACCCGTAATGAAGATGCCGATGAGAATGGAAACCCAAGAGATGACAGAGATGCCGTTTCTGGAAAGCTATTTTATCTGGATGCAGCATCAACCAATGTAGCAGTTGCAGTAGATCCTGTTCTTGATAATACTATAAAAACCACATTTAGAACCACTGTATCAATAAATGATCTTGTTTTTGATGGTAACAATCAAAATTTTGAAGACAAGAATTTTTCATTTGGTTTTAGAGATGTTACTATCCCTAAGACAACCAAAAAAGAGTAGCTCATATCACATTATTATGAATAATTTTTTTTACTATATAATTTTTATTGCAGTATTGGTTAGTTGTAGTGAAGGAGATGTTATTGAAAATGACATCAGTAATTTCACGGCTCCGTTAGAGAATTGTTCTAATCAAAATGAAAATACTTTTGTTTTTTTCAAAATTGATTCTCAAATTAATCAATCTCTTTCTCTTAGTTTTACAAGCACTACTTTTGAATTAAATACAGCTCCAGAGGGTCTTACCCAAACCATAGCGTTTAATAACACTACGAATATTTTAGTATATAGACAGTTTAATGCTCAAATCGATGGCTCAGCATATTTTTGTAGCAGCGTTCCTCCCAGTGGTATTACAGTTACTCAAGAGCTAAAAAGCTCTAATGGAAATGCTGTAATAAAATATGTTGTAAAAAGTGACACTGCCACAGAAATCATTTATACGAGAACGATAATCCTTACTAATATCACTCTAGAGGGAGCTGGGATTGCAATACGACAAGAACTACTAGAGTTGGGTGAAGATGAGATTACTGTTCTAAAATAGCTATTTTGGGTTTTGAACAATATACACCTCTGTCGCTCCTAGTCCATATTTTCTATAGTTACCTTCAGAAATTCTGATATTATCATATCTGCCAAAAAGGTATTTGAGTTCTTCTTTTAGGACTCCTTGCCCAACCCCATGAATGAAAACCACATTGGGAATACGTTTGCTAATTGCAAAATCCAACTGTCTTTTTGCTGTATCTAATTGCAACGTTATCATATCATGATTTGCCATCCCCTTGGTTGATTTCACTATTTTGTTAATATGTAAATCAACTTCCATCGGTGGTACATCCCTTTCTTTTGGTTTAGTAATAGATTTTTTAGGCTTCTTTTTAAAAACCTCCTTCTCCTGTAAATTCTTATGTACCTCTTCATAAGAAGGCATAATAAACTCACCCGACTTAATTTTTACCACTTCACGAATAAAAAATGTCATATCAAACCCTTCCTCTGTTTCAATTGTTACTTCATTAGCAGTAACTGCTACAACCTCACCTGTAATTGGTTCATCCAAAACCGATACAGTGTCTCCTTTTTTAATCATATTATTCCTTTTCTTCAAAGTATGGATCAGCATCTATTTTGGCTTTCGATTTCACATTAGTA
>CAKMZM010000164.1 GCA_929200365.1 uncultured Flavobacteriaceae bacterium
GTTGATGATATACAGGATGAGTTGGAGGCATTGAAATCCATTGGGGACGCAATTTTAGAACTATTAGAAAATTTTACAGGTACTCCAGAACAGATTGCTGATTTACAAGAACAAAATCAAAACCAACAAGTAGAGATAGACGAATTACTTTCTAATCCTTATGTATCTGAAGAAGTTAAGAAAAATCTAAGGCAATACGATGCAGCATCAGACAATTTTGATAATGAACTGATTGCGGATGCCTCAGAAAATGGCCCTAATCCTGATGGGTATGATACCTCAAAACAGCAACAAGCGCAATCAAGGCTTAATCAAAGCATTGCCGAAGCTAATCAGGAAATAAAAGAAGCAGAAGCTGCGGTAGGATCAGAATTATCATTTGAAGAAAAAATACAATTTGATCCAGAACTCAATTTAGGAGAGTTTTATGAAGTCTTTATCTCTCCTGCAGGAGTACCGATTAAGTTTTCTTTAGATCAAGAAGTCAAAAAACGGTTTTTAAAGAAAAACCGTTTAGGTATTGCCAAAGGGGTTTTAGGCGGGTTTACTATTGGGGATAGTATCTACAATGGATATCATAAAGGCAATGAATTTACAGGGTACAAAACTAAAAAAGGAGGAAAACCCTACGAGTTTAAAGCCATTGAAGCAGCTAATACAGGTACTTTAGAGGTTACAATTGTTATAGAAAACAAACTATCAGACTGTAAACCTTTCTACTTTTCTGGTGCTTACCGCTATTCAGAATTAAACACTACCGGAGCAGGAAGATTAATTACCAAGGCGATTTCGTTTACAGATCAACCTAAAGGGTTGTTGGCTCTTGTCCATAATGAATGTTTGCCTAAAATTTCTAGAGGTAGTTTTGATGATTATATTTTAGGGTCATACAATCACTTTGATAATCATGGCTTTACTCGAATATCTCGAAATAATGAGGGTGGGATCACCTATCTATATTCTACAACCGATACCGAGGGTGATATCATTCATTTTCAATATAACGATACACTAGGAAAATGGTATTTGATCTCAGAGCCTCCTTTTGATTGTTTATCCTGTGATCTTAATAAAATGTTTTCGGCATTGTATGATCCTGCTGCAATAGGACATTTTACGCTAGATACTGCGGGAATGGTGCCTTTATTTGGGGAGGCTTTTGATGCTGTAAACGGAATATGGTATGTGATCGAAGGTGATGGTGAAAATGCAGCGATATCTTTTGCCTCTACGATTCCTTTTGTATACGCATCTACTGCTAAACGTATAGGGAAAATCATTAAATTAGCAGATAATAGTTATGTAGCGGTACGTTTTGGGACACAGGCAAAAATGTCACAAGCGTTTTTAGAGCAACTTAAAGTTCTTGAATTTAATGAAGCTCTTATAAAAAAGTTTGATCAAGACTTAGCAAATGCTGCTTTTGCAGAAGCTATTGCTAAGAATCCGGAGCTAGTCGATGCGTGGAAAAAGTTTGATGACCTTGGTGTTGACGAGGCTCTAAGGAAAAATCCAGGAGCTTTAGAAGCTTATAATAAGAGCTTAAATAATGAAAATGTACCCGAACCAAACACATATCTTTCTCAAAGTTATATTGATGATCATCTAGCCAAGTTTGATGATGGAGCTGTTAGATTTACAACTGATGCGTACCCAACTCTAGGTAGAAATGATGCTTTTGTGATGCCTAAAAGTGAATTTGACAATTTAATGATTGAAACAGGTGGTGATCTAACAGCTATTGAAAATAAGTTAACGTTGAAACCAGGGACATTAACAGGAGATAATGCAGTGATTGCATGGGTAAAGAAGGAGGATTTTGATGGTGGTATCAAATTTCCAACAGGAAATGAATCAGGGGCATGGCCTGGTGAATGGATACCTGGTGGTAAAACTGCTGGAGGAGTATCTGAAGCTATCTTAGATTTATCAAACCCTAATCTTCCTAAAATATTATTTCCATTTTAATAAATTATGAAAGAGTATAAATTAGATAATGGGTGGATTGCCAGCAAGAAAGACGCTCAATCAGCAATTTTACATGTTTTACCGATACCGAACTCTCTTTTTAGAAAAGAACAATTTGTTGAAATTCCAGATGTTATTTTTAGAGATATTGAACTGGGAGAAATTAGAGTAAAAGAGCTTTTTAGAAAACACAAATTGCATGATTTTATTTTTCAATGGGAAAGCCGTAAACCAACCAGTTCTCCCAAGTATCAAAATACTCCGACTAAATTTTATGGAAAAGGTTTTTTAGCAGTAGATGAGATTAATGAATACTATCTTATTTATGAATTATCTCGACATGGGGGGGGGCACAGGAGAATCCCCATTACCAAAATAATTTACCAAGAGGCAAGAACAGGGAAGTATTCAATTTCAGATCTTTTCAAGAAGTATGATCTCTATCATTTAGACATTCCAGAAAATGATATAAAAGAATGAAATTTCTAAAATTCATATTAACTCTACTTTTTTTCGTTTTAGGATTCTTTTCAGGAAACCCAGCTGCGCAAAGTCTCCTGACTTCGCGTTCACTATTGGTCATGTTCATTATTCCTCCCCCCAAATCTTAGCCACGTCTTTGCTTACGAGATAGTCGGATAAGTTGGTATCGTTGTAGGTTACTTCTGCAATATACCTAGCGTATTGATCACGGTTTTGTTTTTTGGTAGTAATAATTACGGTAGCGCCCTCTGGGCAAAACTTTTTTGCAACCGCTCTAGCATGTTTTGCTTGTCGTTCACGATAGGCTACGGTATTGTGTAGTTCTGGCGCATCAATACGAGCGAGTCGTATTTTTTGCCTAGTGTGTACATAAAACCCTAAATCTATCTCTACCCACAGCGTATCGCCGTCTATCCACTCTAATACTTTTGCTTTGTAGTTGTACATAGCCCCAAATATACCACTACATTTTTAAGGTCAAAAATGTAATTTGGTCAAAAAAGAGCATCAAAAAATCGATAAAATACCATTGTAATGTTCTGTTTTATAGTATTTTATAAAATCTTACTACATTTTTGGGTATAAAAATGTAGTTGGATTATATATGTGTTTTTTCTTTTAAGAAAGTTGATTGGTAATATAGTATATATGGGTTTAGACTTTTTAAATTGATATGTAAATATACTATTCCAATTAAATTACTTTATCGGGAGGATATAACATAAAAACAAATAAAGATGCTCCTGCAATTAGTATACAAAAACCACCATATAATCTAGACAAAATAAAATGATCTACTTCTTTAATTGGTAAATGATCAGGTGCAGCAATATTAAAATAAGCTAATATTAGTATAAATAAAGTGAATGTTATAAATGAAGTATGGGCAGAAATAGTTGTATTATCGGTTATTGTTATGTACTTAGAAATTATGAATGTTCTTACAAAGCATGTAATAAGCCAAATGACTTTAAAAACAGCAATAAAGAAAAAGAAACAAATAAAAGGAGCTAGTTTTAACTTATCAAAGTAAATATCTATACTTAAAAGTGATTTTTCTTGCACTAAAAGAAAATAGTTTTCAAAGAATAGAATTACTATAAATACATGTATTAATGCTTTTGTGTTACCAATAACAGGTATTAAGTTTTTATTAGCCCAGTTTATCATTATAATATAGACTGTATTTTTCTTTTAGCTATAAATGCATCAATGACAGAGAAGATGTGGTCTTTATCTTCTTCATTAAATTTAGATACTTCTAGTATGCGTTTAGCAGTTACTTTATCTATCTCTACATCTGTTTTACCTGTTAGATAATCTAGAGAAACATCTAGTATGTCAGCAATATTACGAGCAACTTCTATAGAAGGCTTTACTTCATCACGCTCATATCTACCCAATACATTTTTATGAATACCAAGCTGTTTAGCAAGATCAGTTTGTGATATTCCTTTTTCTTTTCTTAGTTCTACTACAATACTTCCAAAATCCATAATCAAACAACTTATATAGGGTTAAAGCAGCTATTTTATTGCTTAAAAACAAATATACGGTAACTAAATTGGTTATTCAAAAACACAATAATTTGCATATTAAAACGAAAGTGGTATCTTAGCACCATATCAGTTGTCAAATAAATTTTTAAAATAATAATTTAAGTATGTCCAAAAAAACAAATCGTCACTTACGCATTAGCGGTAAACATCGCTCTCCAAATTATAAAGCTGTTCCCGAATTGAGATTATCGGGCAATTGGTTCAAAGCTTTAGGTTTTGATATCGGCACACAAGTACGTATTACCACCAGAGAGCAGTTATTAATCATAGAGCCTATAACAGATGGAGATAGCCGAGATTAAGCAGCAATTATCTATAGAAACTGTTATACAACACTACAATATTGCAATCAACAAAAACAAGCAGTGTTTGTGTCCATTCCACGAGGATAAAACGCCAAGTTTAAAAATCTATCCAGAGACAAATACCTACCATTGTTTTGGATGTGGTAAAAGTGGAGATACCATCCAATTTATACAGGATCATGAGAAGATTACCAAACATGAAGCTATTGTAAAAGCCCAGGGGTTACTCTCTGTAATTGGACATACACCAGTTGCCCCTACAAAGCCTTCCCAACCCCAAACTTCCACAGTTTACGGGAAGGCTTTTAAAAAACTGCAACAATCTTTACACAGAAGTAAGACGGCTATTGCTTATCTACAGGATAGAAATATCTATGATCCCAAATTAGAGATTGGCTATAAACCACAAGGATCTACTTCAGAAATTAAAGGGATGAATAATTGTATTGTTTTTCCTCTAAAAAACGAGCAAGGAGAAATCGTCTCCTTATATGGACGGAACTTAGTAAAAGGTCATTACTACCAAGAAAATAGACAAGGCTTATATCCAAATTATCCTAATCAAGAAACTCAAATCCTAATCCTTACCGAGTCTGTTATCGATGCTACTACCATAATCAAACACACTAATTATGATGTACTGGCATTATACGGAGTAAATGGCTTAACAGCAGAACACAGCGAGGCGCTGATCCAACTAGCAACGCTAGAAGAAATCATCTTTTTCCTTGATGGTGATGAATCTGGTAACATTGCAGTAGAAAAACATGGTCAAACACTACACGAAGTATTACCCAAAGTAACGATTAGTAAGGTAGACACTCCCGATACAGAAGATATCAATAGTTTAACGATCAGCCATGAACCCGAAATACTCAATCATCTAATTAGTGAACGAAAAACTATTTTTTTACTTGAAAAAAAAACTAGCAACGATCAACAGGCAACGATCAACCATTTAAACACAGAAAACCCCGACTATCTAACCTTAATTAATGGCGTTCTAAAAACGACAGTACTAGGCGGTATCAATCTACTAGCAGCCGACAAGCTCAAAGTAACGCTACGATTAGAGCGAACCGACAAACAAAATCCATTATACCATATTAGACAAAGTAATCTGGATTTATACAACGATGAACAGCTAGAAAAATTTATTCGTAAAGTAGCCGAACGCTTAGAGTTAGGTACACGAGAGGTACAGCATACGTTGTATACCTTAATCGGAGGATTAGAAAACTATCGCATACAACAAATGCAGGTCAATGCACCGGAGGTAGTGAGTACAAGAAAACTTACCCCGGAGCGTAAACAAAAAGCCATCAACTTTTTAAAGTCTCAAAATCTATTACAAAGAACTAACGATCTGATTGGTAAATCAGGTGTTATTGGAGAGGAAAACAATCGGTTATTAATGTATCTAGTATTTACAAGTAGACTCAGGGAACAGCCTTTGCATATCATTAGTCTTGGAGCATCAGGAACAGGGAAAACCTATCTACAAGAAAAGATTAGTCAACTCATCCCCGAAGAACACAAACTAGAAATCACCGCCTTATCCGAGAATGCCTTGTACTATTTTGATCGAACAGAACTCAAAAACAAACTGGTGCTGATTGAGGATTTAGACGGTGCGCAAGATGATAAGATACTGTATGCTATTAGAGAACTGATGAGTAAGAAGAAAATTAGTAAAACCATCCCCATCAAAGATGCCAAAGGCAATCTAAAAACCATTACCCTACAAGTAGAAGGACCAATTACATTAGCAGGCACAACCACCAAGGAAAAAATCTACGAAGATAACGCCAATCGTAGTTTACTAATCTATCTGGATAATAGCAAAACACATAAGATGGCCATCATGGCCTATCAGCAATGGTTATCTGCAGGGCTAGTCAATAAACAAGAGGAACAACAAGCCATCGAGTTTTTAAAGGACGTACAATGCATGCTAGAAAAAGTAAAAGTCCGTAATCCCTATGCTCCCAAGCTCAATATCCCCGAGACTGTTTTTAAACCTCTAAGAACCAATACACATTATCTGTCTTTTATAGAAACGGTTACCTTCTATCATCAATACCAACGACCAAGAAAAAAAGACGATCAAGGTAATAGTTATATAGAAACGACATTAGAAGATATTGCAGAAGCTAATAGTTTACTCAAAGAGGTATTACTAGCCAAAAGTGATGAACTTACCAAAGCATGCAGGGATTTTTTAGAACGTCTCAAGACGTATTTAAAAAAAGAAAAGACATCCTCCTTTTACAGTAGTGAAGTTCGTAAATCAATACGAATCAATCCCAAAACGTTAAGCAGATATTTATACGATTTACAACGTTATAATTATTTACGCATCATAGGAGGTACTAAGTCCAGAGGATATGAATATGAACTGCTCAATGAGCAGGAATACGAGATTTTACAAAACAGTATCGAAAACGCCTTAGATAAAGCGTTTTCTTCAATAGAAACTTCAAAAAATAGTGCCTCAGTACCTCAGTAGTGCCTCAGTGAGCTTGGTGAGGCACTTAACTTGCTTATTGTTAACTCATTATCTCCGTGCCTCAGTACTTTTAGTGAAATGCACAAGACCCCCTTTATAAAATACTACAATTAATATAGGTATGAATACAAAACAAACATTAGAAAGCTTTACTACTTGGCTTACTCGATTAGGGTATGCTGATCGTACAATATCGAGTTATAGAAAGTTATTACATGGTTTTTTTAGGTATGTACAAGATCAAGAAGTTACGCAATCAGAAATCAATGCTTTTAATAACTACTTACATCATAAAAAATATAGTACCAGCCATATCTATAATCATATCAACGCTATAAAGAAATATAGCGAATTCTTAGAGCATACTACCTATGATAAGTTACTGGTAGGCGATGTGCCGATCACTAAAGGATTAGTTATGGAGCGTGTTATTTTTAGCCAATTAGAAATACAACAGCTTTTTGATGTGATAGAAGATACTCCAAAAGGATATTTTGACAGCGCTATGTTGAGTCTATATTACGGTTGTGGTTTGCGTAGTAGTGAAGGCATCCGTTTACTACCTAAAGAACTAGATTATCATAAAGGATTAATCTATGTAAAACCTAGTAAGAATTACCATAGTAGGTATGTTCCTATGTCATCAAAGGTCATCAGTGATTTACAGAGGTATGAATCCTATGCTCGATTGCTATTAAACCCAGAGAGTCGTTATTTTTTAGTGAGTACCCGAAAAGAATATACCAATGGGGAATATTTAAATAAACGTTTAAAACAATTAATCCATAAAGTCCCTTCTTTGTGTCAGAACAAG
>CAKMZM010000165.1 GCA_929200365.1 uncultured Flavobacteriaceae bacterium
CGCCACCTGCTTCAATAACATCTGGAATACCATCGTGATCACTATCCAGATCAAAATGATTAGGGATACCATCGCCATCAAAGTCAAAAATCTCATCTAATACATCACAAATTCCATCAACATTACTATCAGTACATACAGGAGTTGTTACACTTCCGTTATCGTCAAAATCTTGATAATTAGGAATTCCATCGCTATCAGCATCACCTGAAGGATCAACTCCTAAACTATTTTCAGTAGTATCAGGAATCCCATCATTATCATCATCAATATCTATATTATCACCTACCCCATCACCATCATTATTATCAAATGTAAGGTCACAAGCATCTGATATGCCATCCCCATCCTCATCAGGTCCACCAATTTGTTGGTAATCATCCGTCAAGTTTGTATCATTATCTACTGGGGTTGTATATGTTGCAGCCACAACACTACCATTGGCATCGACTGTACCTGCTCCTTCTGTTAAAGGTTCTGCTGCTGTGTTTGAAGGATTGTATACCCCACCATCACCACCATCGGCATTAGGATCATTATACCCTTCATTAGCATCGCTACAGCCATCACCATCGCTATCCAATGTTAAATAATCCAACGAACCGTCACTACCTGTATCGGTTGGTGTGTTTCCTGCTCCACCATTAGCAAAGGAAGGAACTCCACTATTCGCTATATTATCTGTATTGTTATTATCATCACTATGTCTACCTTCTTGTCCTATAGCGCCACTAAGAGTTCCTCCTGATTCTACTACATCATAAATTCCATCATTATCGCTGTCTAAATCTAGATAATCTAGTATCCCATCATTATCAGTATCCAACGGTGTTGTACAACTCTCTATAGACACAGGAAGTAACGCATATACTTCAGATAAGTCGGGATCAAAAGGAGATAGTGTACCTCCTGAAATATTTTCTATACCAAGTTCAAAATTATTTATAGTAATTACGGAGTTAGGTGTAGCAGTGAAACTAACTGATTTTAAGATCCACTGATCATTATCCAGTTGTGTTGCATCAGATGCTGTTACAGGGAAACTAACATTAAAATTTCCTTGTGATGTTCCGAAAACACCATTCAAACTCCCTCCTAAATAATTATTTGCATTTGTACCTGGGTTTTTTATATTATCATAAAACCAAAAAGAAAAAGTTACTACTCCAGTTGGACCAACATTTATTTGTACTGGAGTTCCAAAATCATACTCTAATGTAGCTGTCCCTCCTGTTGTATCAAAACCATTTACAAATACTCCAGGAATAGGCTGAGAAGCTCCTCCTGACAAGGCTACATAATTTGTGTTAGAAGAAATATCATAACCACTTAGTGTAATCGGGAAAGTATCTCCCCCTACAGCATCAAAATAAACACCTGCACTACTACACCCGCCTTCTAACCAATCCAAAATCCCATCATTATCATCGTCTAAATCTACACTATCTATTACTCCATCATTATCTGTATCATAGCCTGTTATTCCTGGTCCAACTGGATCTACAATTAATGCTTGAGTGGCACTTTCGTCACCTGGTTGATTATCTGTAAGTCTATATGAAGTTGTGGGAACATTCAATCCATTAATAGTTACCATTCCTGATATTACTCCATAATTGTTATAAGTTGCATTATTAGCTCCGGGAGATGTAGAACCATATTTTCTGAATACTTCTAATGCCCCAATACTATGCCAATAAATAATTACGTCGGCAGATTGTCCTACTATAGAGCAGCTTAAGCTAAAATCTACCAATCCTACAGGGTAGTCAAAATCATCGTCCTGAGAGGCTAGATCACTCTCTAATACTGCGTTCATATTTGTAATTTGGGTACAATCTCCAGTAACAACTACCTCTAAAGTGATATATCCTGTACCAGTAGCATCGGGTATAGATCCCACATTGGATTGCAGGGAGTCCAAAATACCATCATTATTACCATCACCACCATTGGGCCCTGCATCTTCTATCACATCATCTATTCCATCATCATCGTCACATCCAGAAACATCAAGTGCATCTGTAACCGCAGCTGTAGTATTTTGTGGGCTTCCAGTTACAGTTGGTACCCCATCAATATCTACCACATCTCCCAGACTATTATCACCATCTAGATCGGTTGTTACAAAAGATCCTGCTCCTTCTACTGCATCAGCACAACTATCTCCATCACTATCTGTAGATTGAAAATCTGGATTTGCGGTAGTATCTGTATCTGCTATGAGGTAATTAATTGTTCCTGATTCTGCAATAGTTTCTAACCCATCAAAAAGCCCATTGACTCCTGATCCTGTATTCTGACCTGTAATTTTACCATTGGTTTGAGGCAAGTTATGACCAGCTTCAATAACATCATAAATCCCATCATTATCGCTATCCAAATCAAAAAAATCAGGGACTCCATCCCCATCAGTATCAAAAGCAGTTTCAATAGCTCCATCTACATTACCTATAGCTCCTGTGGTATCATCATCATCCAAATATGCAAAAACACTATCTGAATCCCCATCGGCAAAAGGATCTGAAGGAGATTCATTAAGGTTAGTGAGACCATCCCCGTCCAAATCCAGGTCTAATAGATCTAGCACATTATCATTATCCTGATCTATCGCTGAAGGTGCTGTGGGGCAAGAAAATCCATCATTACTAGTTGTTACAACTGTAGAATTTAAAAAAGACTCGGAAGGTGTTCCTGTCGTATAATCATTTATTAGATATAAACCTCCATCATTATAAGATACATACAAACGGTCTTGCTCATCGGTAAAAGCTGCTCCAAAATTGGTTGCTGTTGGGGTTCCTAATCCTCCTACTTCTGTCTTTTCCATCGTAGTCAAATTCCATATATTAAGCTCCCCATTGTTATTAACCCCATATAGGCTTCCGTTTATAAAAACAACATCATTAACATTTCCTGGAGGTAATGATCCGCCTCCTAGTCCTGTAAATGTTTCAGGTATTAATAGAGGTGTTCCTCCTACAGCTAGTGTAGATAAATTTTCAATCTTATGATATTCATCACCTATATTGATCCATAAATTATCACTATCATCTACATCGCCAGATATTCCACCAGATGTAAAACCTGTTATTAATCCAAGATCCTCTATAGCTCCATCACTACCTATACGTATTAGATGTCTATTTATTGGACTTGACCCTCCTCCTTTACCTATGGCATATACATAGTTATCAATTCGGTTATATCCTGCAGCATTGTATAAATCTGTAGTGTTAATAGAGCTAGAATATTCACCTGTTATGGGATTATAACTTTTAAGTTCTCCTGCAATTATTTGAAAAAAAGTACTTGAACAACTAAACGGTGTCAAAGAACTTACTGGTCCGCAAGCTGTTGCATCACCATTATCTGTTACCGCAGCTGTAGTATTTTGTGGGCTTCCAGTTACAGTTGGTACCCCATCAATATCTACCACATCTCCCAGACTATTATCACCATCTAGATCGGTTGTTACAAAAGATCCTGCTCCTTCTACTGCATCAGCACAACTATCTCCATCACTATCTGTAGATTGAAAATCTGGATTTGCGGTAGTATCTGTATCTGCTATGAGGTAATTAATTGTTCCTGATTCTGCAATAGTTTCTAACCCATCAAAAAGCCCATTGACTCCTGATCCTGTATTCTGACCTGTAATTTTACCATTGGTTTGAGGCAAGTTATGACCAGCTTCAATAACATCATAAATCCCATCATTATCGCTATCCAAATCAAAAAAATCAGGGACTCCATCCCCATCAGTATCAAAAGCAGTTTCAATAGCTCCATCTACATTACCTATAGCTCCTGTGGTATCATCATCATCCAAATATGCAAAAACACTATCTGAATCCCCATCGGCAAAAGGATCTGAAGGAGATTCATTAAGGTTAGTAAGACCATCCCCGTCCAAATCCAAATCTAATAAATCTAGCACATTATCATTATCCTGATCTATCGCTGAAGATGCTGTGGAGCAAGAAAATCCATCATTTCTGGTAGTATTTTCTGTGCTTGCTACAAACTGACCCGTAGCAGGGTTAGTCGTATAATCAATTAAATATAACCCTCCATCATTAAATGAAAGGTACAATCTATCACTAGAATCAGTATAACCTGCTCCATATAGAGCTCCACTAGTAGGTACATTATTTAAAGTTACTATAGATCGGGTTGTATTTGTGATATCCCATATATATAATTCGAATCCATCATTAGCTCCATAAAACGCCCCATTTATATATACAATATCTACTGCTCCCATAGGTCCAGGTGAAGGACCAAAAAAACCATTTCCCAATAAAGTAGTTGTTATTGTTCCTGATGGATTAACTGGAAGAGTAGAAAGGTTATCAATTCTACGTAAATGTCTTCCATCTCGCACATAAAGAGCATCATTATCATCTATGTCTCCAGCAATATAGTTTGTAGTAGTGACATCAAGTACTCCCAAATCATCATAATCACCATTACTATCTATACGTATTAAATGACTTGGTAATGTTGCCTCTGTATTTTCTATAATAGCATACATATAATCATCAGCAATGTTATAGCCTCCTGCATTATAAACTGGTAAAGTACTTAATGCAGTACCATATGTTCCGTCTGCTGCGTTGTATGCTTTTAACTCTCCATTTATTACCTGATAAAATGTACTTGAGCAATTAAAAGGGACTGTTGCCTGACTATGCCCTAAATAGCTCATAAAAAAAGTAAATAACATAGTTATCAATAAACTATTGATATTTACTTTGCTTTCTATTTTTAGAGCCCACCTCTTTATAGTGTACTTTGTGTTGCTTTTTATATAGGAAATTATAATAAACAATAATCGGGTAAAAAATTTCATAAGCTATTTTATTATAAAACTGTTTTTATTTTTTAGGGTAATTCAAAAAAAATCAATATCATTTTTCAGAAATATTAATTATACCTATACCTTTTAATCATATAAGTTTTGCAAATCAATTCCTTATGATTTTGAAAAAAGCATGAGTCGCTCAATAATATTCTCTTCTAAAAATCATTCTTTGAGACTTCATTCAATAATAGTTTTTTTGTTATCATTACATATGCATCCATTTGGTTACTTATATAAAAGTGTACTTTATTATATAATGAAGTTGTTTAAATTTGTAAAAGCTAAATATAATTTAACATTAATTTTTGTTAAAAAGTTTAAAAATAATATCAAACACTTTTTTTTATTGACAAAAATCATGTCAATATATTTCTAAGTATCTCACTCGAAAATTTTATCAGTTATTACTGGTATTAAAATTGTTTTTCGAAAAGTTAGATATCAAAGAGAGGTCGTTAGTATATTCACTATAACTATTAGTGGCACTATTTTTTATCTTTATTTCGTAGTGCTCATTAAATACAAGCATAGAAGAGGTTTCTAAGAAAGAGTATGCAATAAAAGAATATATTCCCAATAAAAAGATGGTTATTCCTATTAAAAAAGTTGTATTATTCCTTGATATAGTATTAATTTGTTTTTTAATCCAATTCAGATAGATATCATTATCTAAATCTTTTGTGAAATAAGATGTATTTCTTGAATCAAAAAGGTAAAGTATCATAAGAAGCTGATTTAGTATTAAACTTTCGTTACTCAAATTCCTGTAATGCTAGCTCGCCAAAGGTTTTGCAATTACAAGAGTGTTTCTTTCATTAGTTAATGTATGAATTACTTCATCTTTAAATACTATAATAAAATCAGTTGATTAACAAACAATCGCTAAGAAAATACCAAATTCTACTTTTTCTAAGTCGAAAAAGAATGTTTTTTAAATGTAATTTTCTGTATAAGCAATATTTATTTGATTTTATTATGTTTTCATTAACATTATAAATATATACATAAAACCTTAATTATCAATCTGTTAAAACATCAATATATGTATGGTTAAACCGTAATTTAATATGTAAATAACTGAATGTCAGAAATAAACGATATTAAATCTTTGTTTTTATCATTATAACAGCTATTTCTATAAATTAAGGTACTATATATTCACAAATCACAGTAAAATCAATAGATACAACAGTATAAAAACAACTTAACTAATTCATATTAAGTTTTTATATCATGTTAAAAAAACACTCTAAATACATTATGTTTAACGTTGAAATAACAAAAAAAGGGGATAAAAAACATAAATTTATGAATCCCCTAAAGAAATATCTTTGCATTTTTTTAAGAAAAGTGATTCTTATTCTGTGAAATTTAAGTCTCAGATACAAGAGGTATTTGACAACAATTACTTTTATTTTTTCATCCATTCTAATTTAATATTTTTTATTATCCCACGAGTAGAGTAAATACATTCATACTCATAGGAATAATTAAATTATGATTGGTTATCTGTTAAGATATAAATATCCAGCTTTAGACTTTTTAATTCCTCTGGCATTTTCATATTCTAGAACATAAAAATAAGTTCCTACAGGTAGTTCTTCCTTTCTTTGTATAGTTTGTCTTCCTCTAGAAGTTCCATTGAATAATGTTACTCCAGCTTGTCCATATCCTTCCTGCTCAAACACTTTAACTCCCCAACGGTTATATATCGTTAATGTGTTTTTAGGGAAATTAATTATCCCCACAATTATGAACTCATCATTGACACCATCTCCATTAGGAGTAATCCCTGTATATGCTATGATTTCTTCCTGTTCAATTATAAATATTGTTTCATCCTCAAAATCTCCATCATTATCCAAATCAATATCTGTGTCATCTAATGGGTCATCCGAAATATCAATTACATCATGACCATTAGGATCTTGACCAATTACTGTGGCCTGATTAGATATACTTCCATATAGTAGATCATCTTCAGTTAAAATATAGCGCCCTACAAAATTATTAACATCTATTTCTCCAACATCTAAATCAATTGGATTACCTGTAACTTCGATTCCTATTAATGGATCAGTAAGAATAATATTTGTAATATCTACATTACCTGTATTCTCTACAGTAAATGTATACTCGATCTCATCCCCTTCATCAATAATATTATTACTATTTGAATCTATATATGTTGCAGTTTTAGTTAATGCCAGATTTGGCATACCTATTTCATCGTTTACTGTAATAATAACCATAGCATCATCACAAACTAATGGATCAACAACACTACATAATGTATAGATCATTTCATAGTCTCCCAGAGATGCATTTGATGCTACCATTACCTCTCCTGTAATAGGATTTATACTAATACCGTCTTCTGGATCAGGGTCTAACACCATTGTTATGGTAACATTTGTTCCTAATACAGCAGGGGTACAATCCAACAGATCGTTATTATTTACAACATTAATGAGACTATCTCCAGTTTCTTTGTTAATAATAATAGTATCATCATTAGCTACAATTATAGGCGATATAATTACATCAAAACTACAAGTATCATTATTTCCTGAAATATCACTAAATGTGTATGTTACTGTAGTTGTTCCTGATGAAAATGTATCTCCTGGATTATGTGTACTATTAACAATTATCAAATCAGTACAATTATCAGTTGCTACAGGGGGTATCCAAGTAATAAAAGTATCACAAGTACTACTTGATGCCTGAATTATGTTGGATGGACATCCAGTAATCA
>CAKMZM010000166.1 GCA_929200365.1 uncultured Flavobacteriaceae bacterium
AAAAAAATAGGAATGTTTAAATTAATTAAAGGTATATGTTCTTCGTGATACTTGTGTTAATCTAAAATAGCCATGAGCATAATTGTTCGCATTATCCAGATTAATACAATTTCCTTTCAAGGCAACTGGAGTTGCGCTAAAAAGACCGACACCTTCAGATTGTTCGATGAGTATTCTTATATAGTTATAATACTCTTCAGAAATACCATATAAGTCAATATTTACAACATCTCCTGGTTTAAATTCTTCAGTTTTGGTTTCAGTATCTTCTTCTTTTTCATAATACCAGGGAATTTCATTACCGTTTGCAAATTCATCGTCAAAATCTTCAAATTCTGCTAGGAGATCGCCCACTTCTTTAAACCTGAAAAGGTAATAGTTATCTTCATCTATAGGATCATCAAATAAAAGGTTAACCTCTAGAACTTCATCATCAAAACCATTTTCAGTAGATTGATTAACTTCTTTAATGTCAGCAACAGGCATTAATGTTTCTGTAGCTGAATAATTTTCTCCGTTATAGACTACTTCTAGCGTATAGGATTGATTGATTACGGGTATAAATTCTGTTGTTGTATATTCTCCATTATTTTGATCAGTAAAAACGAATTCTGCTCCACTAGAGTCATTAGTTACTTTAACCGAAGCACCAGTAACGCCTGTATCAGAAGTTGTATCAAAGTATGGAGTAGATGTACTTAATTTTATGGTTTGATTATTTCCTGTAGTACCTTTTTCCCAATCTAATGAGGCCTCAATAGTTAATCGGGCAGGAGCTGTTTGTACATCCACATCTATTACATCTTCACAAGAGGTAAAGATTATAGTAAAAAAGAATATTGTTATTTTTAAATACGTTTTCATATGTTTTTATTTTATTAAAATTTGAAGTTATAGGTTACCGATGGCACTATACCAAAAATTGCTGTTCTTGTAGCTTCATTTGCTCCTGTCTCTACATTTTGACTAAAGGATATTGAAGCTGCATTTTTCTGATTGTACACATTGTATATTCCAATAACCCATTCTCCTTTCCATCTTCTATTTGGTTTTCTGTTAGGTCGGTATGTTGCAGAAATATCAAGTCTGTGATAAGATGGTAATCTATCAGAATTTCTATCAGAAAAGCTAGCTATAGACAATCCTTCATATTCGTATTGACCATTAGGGTAGGTCACAGGTCTTCCAGTTTGAAAAACTAGGTTAGCACCAAAGTTCCATTTGTCATTTAGTTGATAAGCTCCTGTTACCGAAACATCATGTGTTCTGTCATACGCAGTATTATACCAATCTCCATTATTAATTCCTGGCCCTCCTACATTGCCTCCTAGAGTTTTTTGTTCTGCTCTTGATAAGGTATAAGCAATCCATCCTGTTAATTTGCCTTCGTTTTTACGTGCCAAAAATTCTAGTCCATATGCTCTGGATTCTCCATTTAATATTTCGGTTTCAATAGTATTGTTTCCTATTAAATCAGACCCATCAATATAATCCATTCGATTATCTGTAGTTTTATAGTAGGCTTCTACCTCTAAGGAGTACATTTTGTCTTTAAAATTTCTAAAATACCCTAATGCATATTGATCGGATAGCTGTGGTTTTATATATTTCCCACTAGGTGTCCATACATCTAATGGAGTTACAGAAGTAGTATTAGATAATAAATGAATGTATTGGGCTGCTCTCGAATATCCCATTTTAATAGAAGAAACATCATTTAGCCGATATGCCAAGGATGCTCTGGGTTCAAAGTTTCCAAAACTTTTTATTGTTTCACTTTTTTTGTAATCAGTTTCACTAATTTCGATACCTCGTTCATAAATACCCAAAGTACTATTATATACCACGGGTTGATTATTGGCATAATTTTTCATAGCCTGCCCTCCTAATCGACTAAAAGCACTATATCTAACACCATATTGCAGAGTTAACTTATCGGTAAATTTATGTTCAGCATTTACATACACACCACTTTCAAAAGCTTTTTTACGATCTAGAGATAAAGGATTTACTGAAGAACTTGTAGATGTGGGGTGTATTTGCCCTGGATCAAAATCATAATAGATACCACTAATCCCAAAATCTAATTTAAACTTATCACTGGCATAATACTTAAGATCATATTTTAGATTATAGTTGTTAATAGATGAGATCCATTCAAACTCTTCTATAGCAATATCTATGTCATAATCATATTTACTATATATAAAGGATGCATTAGAAAATAATTTATCGTTAAAAATATGATTCCATCTTAAGTTTCCTGATAAATTACCATAACCAACGCCAAAATTCTCACCAAACTTGAATGTATCTCTACCAAAATATCCAGAAAGATAGAGTTTGTTATTTTCACTTAAGCTATAATTGGTTTTAAGATTTAAATCATAAAAACCGACGGTGTTTTTTTCACCAGCTGCTTTTAATATAAGATTTAAATAAGAACCTCTACCTGCAACCAAAAAAGAACCTTTATCACTAAATAGAGGCCCCTCTGCAGCTAATCGGCTAGAAATTACACCAATCCCTCCAGTAAGACTAAATTTCTTATTATTTCCATCTTTTTGACGAACATCCAAGACAGAAGAAGTTCTACCACCAAAACGAGCGGGAATTCCACCTTTATACAGTTTAATATCTTTAATGGCATCTGCATTAAAAATAGAAAAGAAACCTAGTAGATGAGAAGTGTTATAGATTATAGCTTCATCAAGTAATACTAAGTTTTGATCTGCTGCCCCACCTCTAACATGAAACCCACTGGTACCTTCACCATTTTTAGTCACACCAGGTAACATTTGAATAGATTTTATAATATCTACTTCTCCTAATACTACCGGCATTTGTTTTACAGTTTTGATGTTTAACTTAGATACACTCATTTCTGGCTTTCTAAGACTTACGCGCTCTGTTTCTTCACTTTTAATGATTACTTCATCTAATTCTGTAGAAGATTCAACAATATCAAAATCTATTTTTTGATTTTTGTCAAGTGTTACCTCTTTATTAATGTCAGCATACCCTACATAGGAAGCAACAAGAGTGTAGTTTCCTTTTGGTGCAGTAATAGAATAAAAACCATACTCATTAGTGATCACACCAATAGAAGTGCCTTTTAAAAAAACAGAAGCACCAAAAAGTGTTTCTCCATTATTATTATCTTTAATTGTACCACTAATAGTATAATTACCTTGTGCCATTGCACTAGTACTTACAAAAAATATAGTTAAACAGCACATTATTAATTGCTGTGTCCTTTTTTTTAGATTTCTAAATTTAAAGTGTTGATGCATATTGAACTTGTTTTGTAACTTTTGATTTGATTGAGTTGTTAAAAAAATAATAGTAGTTTTAATGATTTTATATTTCATAGACAATTCAGAAAATAAAAGGTTGCATCGATAACAAAATATTTATTTTTTTAGAATAACACAAGTTGCAATATGATGATAAAATCCCTAGTACTGCTTATGAAGTATAATTCTGAGTACTCAAAACAATTGATTAAAAAAAATAGCTATTTTTGCCAGAATCAAAAAAGTTTAAACAACTTCTATGATAATAACCAAACGGTTCTAAAATTCATAACAATAAGTGGCATCTCTACTTCGTTTGAATGAAGTTCTAAAGAAACTAAAAACATAAATATTTCTTTGTAAAATGTTTTAAAACAGAGAACCTGTAGACTTAAACTCTATAAGATTTCTATAATCAAAAAGAGAATAGATACAGAAATTTTGGTATGATAATCAGGATTATAATTTCTTTGGATTTGATAAAATATTTAGAATTTTAATGTGAAAACAACATGAAACTTAAGAGTGTATTGTTCTTTTTTATTACTTTGATTTTAGCCGGATGTAAGACTAGCGATATAGTATGGCTCGATGGGCAGTGGGAAGGAGTAGGGTGTCAATTAGATTTAGAAGAAAATAATACATGGTCTATTAGTCTAGCGATTGATATTAACCAGCAATCATTTGAGATAAAATATCCAAGCTTAGAGTGTTCTGGGCAGTGGGAGCTAGTCGAATATTCTAATGATCGCGCAATTTTTAATGAAACACTAATAGAAAACACTAATACTTGTATTGAAGACGGTACTGTGATAATAACTAAAGTAGACAAAAATCATATCAGCTATAGTTACTATATTGTAGATGACGAAAACGTTTTAGCTTTTTCGACATTGAAAAGAAAGTAAAGATATCAATATGATATAGAGTTAAATGATAAGTCATAGATAAAGCGGATATTGTTTTTGAAAAAGGAAATTTGTCGCACATCCCAGAGTTCTGGTAACAGATTAGTGATTTGCACCCTTAGTGAGATATTACTATTTAAAAAATATCAACACACTATTAAATTAGAGTTATACAAATATATAACCTGTTTAAAATTAGGCATTAAAACACATAGTTTTTGTTACATCGGTAATCTTAATATATGTTATCTATCATATTAATGTTATTGTAGATTTTTATCCTTTTGTTATATGAATATTGATCTAGAAATTATAAAGTATCTAGAACTATTAATGTCTCTATCAAGGAATGGGAGAAAATCCCTCGTCTTTAGGCAAAGATTTTAGTGATGTTATGATTTTATATTTTCAAGAGCTACAAGGTCAATAAGTTACTGAGTTATTTTATAGTACTCAATTTTAGTCGACTAAAGTCGAAATATAAACCTAAACTCTTTGTAAAAACAAAGAAAAACATTTTTGTTAAATTCTTATCAAATTTAGTACCTTTAGGTTTGATATTAATTACACAATAATTATTAAAACCTAAATTTTAAGTTAACACAAATTTACTCTTAAAACCAATGAAAAAAAACATCATGCTAATGCTGTTGGTATCGTGTACCATAAGCATTTCTCTTTTTGCGCAAAAAAGCAATAAAGAGCTCGCCAATGAATACCTGAACTTAAAAGGAGAAGTGATTTTTAGCTTCACAATTAACAACAAATCAGAATTAAGCACAATTACAAAAGAATTAGCTATTGTTCATTTTGATGAAAAAACCAATAGTGTTAAAGTAATGGCTAATAAAAAACAGTTTTCTTCTTTTTTACAAAAAAAAATTGCTTTTACGGTCATTTCAGAAGATAACATCGTAGGGTATAGAACTATGACTTCTGATTTGGTAACGAAAGCTGCTACATTTCCACTTACTGCATACCCAACATATGCCGATTATGTAACAATGATGAATGGTTTTGCTACCAGTAACCCATCTTTATGTAAGGTAGAAAATATAGGAACTACAGGTGAAGGAGATAAATCACTATTGTTTGTGAAATTATCAGATAATGTAAATCAAGATGAGCAAGAACCTCGGGTAATGTATACTTCTTCTATGCATGGTGATGAGATAGCAGGATATCCTATGATGCTTAACCTTATTGATTATCTACTTAATGCTTATAGTGATACTGGTCATCCCAGACATGCAGAGATTAAAAATCTTTTGGATAATAATGAAGTTTGGATTAATCCATTAGCAAATCCTGATGGAACATATCGCAATAGCCCGAATAATACATCTGTTGCTAATGCCATACGAGGAAATGCTAATAATGTAGATTTAAATAGAAATTATCCTGACCCTGATGACGGCGCTCATCCCGATGGTAATGCTTATCAGACAGAGACCATTGCTTTTATGAATTTTGCAGATTCAAAACATTTTGTGTTATCGGCTAATTTTCACGGCGGAATAGAATTAGTAAATTATCCATGGGATACATACGCTGGAGCACATCCTGATAAGGATTATTTTGTACATATTTCTGAAGAGTACAGAGATCACTGTCAGGCAAATAGTCCATCTGGATATTTCACTGCTCTAAATAATGGGATAACAAATGGTTATGCCTGGTATGAAATACAAGGGGGCAGACAGGATTACCAAATATATAGTCAGAAGGGAAAAGAAATAACAATCGAATTATCAAACAATAAAACACCTCAAGCTAATCAGTTAGTGGATTATTGGAACTACAATCGAGATGCTCTTATTGCTTTTTTGAAACAAATAAATTATGGAATACGTGGGGTAGTAACCAATGCAGTAACCAACCAGCCTATACAAGCTAAAATTACAGTAGTTGGTCGTGAGAATTATGAGTCATGGACTCCAACAGAATTACCAGATGGAGACTATTACAGACTTATAAAATCAGGAACTTATGATATTTTGTATGAAGCAGAATGTTATGAATCGGTTACCTTAACAGGAGTAACTGTTGCAGATTATGCCACAGTAATTAAAAATGTACAATTAACGCCTATAGGAGGAGTGGCACCAACGGGGTTATCAGCTTCAAATATTCAAACAACCACAGCAACATTAAACTGGAATGCTAACTCTGGAGCTACATATGATGTACGATACCGCTCAACAGGAAGTTCGAATTGGACAACCTTATCTTCAAATACAAACACGATTAATGTAACAGGATTAACCACTACAACTCAATATGAAGCACAAGTAAGAAGCAATTGTGTAGGAGGAGCAAGTTCTCCATATAGTACATCAATAAATTTTACAACTACAGGTACAGGACCTGACACAGAAGCACCTTCTATACCAACAAAACTTACAACATCATCAATTACTTCAACTAGTATTGGACTATCCTGGAATGCTTCGACAGATAATATAGCAGTATCTGGATATGATATATATCAAGGGATTACTCTACTGACTACTGTAACAAGTACTGATTATAATGTTACTGGATTGACTCCTAGTACTGCTTATACCTTTTCTGTAAAAGCCAGAGATGCAGCAGGAAATATTTCTTCGCCAAGTAACACTATCAGCGCAACTACTTCAGACACCACAGTTACGTACTGTGCTTCTAAAGGAAGTAATGTAACTTATGAGTATATAGATTATGTAGAATTAGGAGGGATTACAAATACAACTACTGCAAATGCAGGGTATGGGGATTTTACTAATTTAATTGCAAATATCGGAACTGGAACAAATACTATTAGTGTAAGTGCTGGTTTTGTAAATGAGGCATATAAAGAATATTGGAGTGTTTGGATTGATTATAACCAAAATGGTGTTTTTGATGCTGCTGAGAAAATTGTATCTGATTCATCTAACAGTAGCGATAATCTGTCTTTTAATTTTGATGTTCCTACTACAGCTATATCTGGTAATACAAGAATGAGAGTATCAATGAAATATAATGCTGTATCAGAGGCATGTGATACATTTGCCTATGGAGAGGTAGAGGACTATACCGTAAATATAGGTACAGCTTTACTTTCTAATGTAAACAAACCTTCTTTGATTAGTGATTTTAATGATTTGATATTATCTCCAAACCCTGTAAGAGAAGGGGAGCTATTTGTTAAAGGTATAAATCAAAAAAATGTATCTTTTAGAATTGTTAATTATATTGGACAAACAATAATACAAAGCCAATTATCAGGAGATAAAATTGATGTAAGACATTTATCTAATGGAATGTATCTTTTGGAAGTTAATAACGGCAACAAGATTATAATCAAAAGATTTGTAATTACTGAGTAACATATTTTTTTGTAAGAGCATGTTTAAACACAATGTAAACTGAAAATCAATAGTTTGAGGTT
>CAKMZM010000167.1 GCA_929200365.1 uncultured Flavobacteriaceae bacterium
TTTGATAAAATAAATAGAACCCTTTTTTTCGAATTTTAGTTTTTAGAGGTTGCCTCTATTGCCAAAAAAATCTCTAACTCTTATTTCAAGTTCTTCATTTGTGAGATCATGAATTTCACTAAAATAAATAAAAAATTCATCTTTAAGTTTTTCAATATTAGACAACTCTACAAGATTTTTAGTGGTATTCAGGTGTGATATTATATTATTTTTGATTCCTAAATCCGTTAATTAATTGAAATTCAATACTTTGATTTACTAAAAATCTATCTTTTTTGCTATAAAAAAATCAACTAAATATTAATCGAGCTCAGGTTATTACGTTAATTGTCTTTGTTTTTTTGTGCCCTGATATTCCACTTCTTGGCCTCCTCTTACAGCATGTGTATGGCTACCATCAAAATCCACACTTGATAAATCTAGCTCTTTTTTGTGTCGTTTCAATAGGTCACCCAACAGTTATGCCAAGCAGCTGATAAAAACCATTTTATAAAATGATAATAAACAGATTACCAACTAAAAAAACTTTCCAAAAAAGGTGCTTTTACAGGTAGCTACCTCCATTGCACACCTGTACCTGTCTTTAGTTTGTATAGAATGGTATTTACTATCTCTATTATAGAAACATTTGGAGGAAAACCTCTTTTGTTTGTTCTTTGGAATGTAAGGAACAATTTCCATTGCTATCGTATCTTTGTCGAGTACTAGGTACATAAGTTGTGGATATTTATGTTTTACAACACAAATATCCACAACCCTTTTATTTTTTTCAAAAGAGTTTAAACAACTTCATCATTACTATTCTATGAAACCTATCCGATTTTATTTATTAACAATATCCTGTTTTTTTTGTTCCACTTTAATTGGACAAAATTTTCAACATTATGGCTTAGAAGAAGGTTTATCTCAAGAATCTGTTCAAAGCATTTTAAGAGATAAACAAGGATTTTTGTGGTTAGGTACACAAGATGGATTAAATCGATTTGATGGAGATCGATTTGAAACTTTTAAAAACAATCCAGGAGATAGCGCCTCTATTTCAGATAATTATATAACCCACCTTTGGCAAGATAAAAGCAATCTCATTTGGGTAGGCACAGGAAACAAAGGACTAAATTATTATGACCCTTCAATAGATCGTTTTTTTAGAGTAGGTCCACAAAGAGCAAATTGTACTGGATTAACTGAGGATGATAATGGTGCTATATTTGCTTCATACCTGGACCAAGGACTTTTTAAATTTCAATCTGAAAAACAGGAATCAATACCATTCTTTAACAGTCAAAAACTCCATATTACATCACTTTCTTATAGCAATAAAAAATTATGGATAGGCACAAAAAAGGGGCGGTTATTTTGGTCATTTACTCAAAATGATCTTTCATTTAAAGAAGTTATCTTAAAAAAAACTGATCATACAATTACTACTATTTTTATCCATGATCATAATGTTTTTATAGGAACAAATGCGGGTTTGTTCCTATACAATACCCAGAGCGGTTTCGTAAAAGAGATATTTCTTGTAGTTGATGATTCTACTATTTCAAAAAAACTAGTTATAGAAAAAATTACCTCAAAAAACGACCAATTATTTGTGGCGACAGATAACGGTCTATTTGTGCTTAAATCTTTGAATGATTCAACACAAAAGTTTATTATAAAAAAACGATATCAAGGAGATCGAAATTCACTTAATTCGCTTACTTCGAATAGAGTGTATGATGTGCTCATTGAAGATGATCAACTTTGGATTGGAACCAATAAATTGGATATATTACAACTTCGGGATCCTATTTTTAAAACTATAAATACTAGTACGACAATATCATTGTTTAATAATCATGTGTATGCTATTTTAAAAACAAAAGAATATCTTTTTGTAGGCACACGAGGAGGGTTAAACTGTATTGATAATAATGGTAATACTTCACTTATTAGTACAGAAACAGTAGGCTCTAATTTAGCCTATAATGTGATTAGAGGAATGGCTGTAGATTCAGAAAACAATCTTTGGCTGGCAACAACAAAAGGTGTTTCAGTAATAGGTTTAGATAATTTTGATCCCAAAAGACCCATCATTCAATCTACATACCATAATGAAAATGCTTCTAATTCTTTAAGTAATAATAAGACGAGAAGTATTTTTTTAGATAAAAAAAATACTATATGGGTAACAACTTATGGAGGAGGTATAAATCGATTTGCTGGAAATGTTATTGAAGGTAATTTTACTTTTGTAAGGTATCAACATCAAAAAGGAGTTAACTCTTTAAGTAGTGATTTTAATTTTAACATGACTCAAGACGAAAATGGCATATATTGGATCGCATCAGAAAATGGTCTTAATAGCATAACATTTCGGGACAACAACTTTGAAAAACCTTTATTTAAAAGCTATTTTCATGAACCTGGAAATAGTAAAAGCTTAGCAAGTAATAGTACTTTATATACACTTCAAGATAGTAAAGAGCAAATGTGGATTGCTACAGAAAATGGAATTCATAAATACAACAAAGATCAAGATAGTTTCACCCATTATGGTAAAAAACATGGATTAACAAATACCTTTGTATATAGTATATTAGAGGGGAATGATGGGTTATACTGGATTACTACTAATGATGGTATTTTTAGTTTTAACCCTAAAACAGAACGCTTCACAAATTTTAACACAAATGATGGAGTACAAAGCACTGAATTTAACTTAGGAGCACAATTTAAGGACAAAGATTTCCTTTATTTTGGAGGTATTAAGGGATTGAATGTATTTAATCCATTTCAAGTAAAAGCACTTGATAAAGAAACCAGTTTAGTATTTAGTTCTTTATATGTAAAAGACAAAAAAATTAACTCGTCTACTAATGATTATATGTTGCATAAAAGTATTTCTTTAGCAAAAGAAATCAACTTAAATCACAACGATTTTCCTGCTTACATAACATTCTCTCCATTAGATTTTAGAGCATCAAAAAACAATACATTTCAATATAAATTATTACCAAATGATACAGAATGGAACGATCTTGGAGATCGTAAAGAAATACAATTACTAAATTTAAGTAAAGGAGAATATATTCTCGAAGTACAAGGAAAGACCAGATATGGTCAATGGAAAAAACAACCTCTACAAATTACCATTAATGTAACTCCTCCCTGGTATAGAAGTAGTATTGCATTTATAGTATATGGTCTATTAATATTAGTATGCCTCTATTGGCTATATAGATTTCAACTTGGAAGAAAAATAGATGCTCAAGAAGCCTCTCGTTTAAGAGAACTTAACAACCTAAAATCTAAATTATACACAAACATTACACATGAGTTTAGAACTCCTATTACTGTTATTTTAGGAATGGCTAAAAACTTAAAAGAACATATCCCTAATACTACAAATGATATAAGCGATTCACTTAACTTAATAGAAAATAATAGCCATAATTTATTGCATTTAGTTAATCAAATGTTAGATTTAGCAAAAGCAAAACAAGGTAAATTAAATCTTAATTTTTGTCAAGAAAATATTGTAGATCATACGAGATATCTTACTGAGAGTTTTATGTTTTTTGCTAAGGAAAAAGAAAATCAATTAGTATTCTATAATGAAGAAGATACAATCATTATGGACATAGATATTGAAAAATATACACAGATTGTTACAAACCTTATAAGCAATGCAATTAAGTTTTCTGAAAAAGGAAAAATTGTAGTGCATACTAGTCAAAAAAACAATGTATTTGAACTTAAGATTAAAGATACAGGATGTGGAATTAGTGAAGAGGATCTGCCTTTTGTTTTTGATCGGTTTTATCAAATTCAAAAAAATAAAACTGAAAACGAAGGTACTGGAATTGGTCTTGCCTTAAGTAGAGAATTGGTAGAACTTATGAAAGGTTCTATTACAGTGAAAAGTAAACTAAAACAAGGCACAACATTTATAGTAAAAATCCCCATAACAAAGAGGTCGCAACTAGCAACCTCTACAAGTTTTACTCCCATTACCAATAAAAAAACAGAAATACCCATACCAATACCAGATACTGAGGCTGAACTGCCTCTTATTTTGGTTGTAGAAGACAATCAAGATGTCACAAAATATATTATCTCATGTTTGAAAGAAAATTATCAAGTTAAACATGCAGAAAATGGAGAGACTGGTATTAAAATGGCAATAGAAATTATACCAGATATTATCATTAGTGATATTATGATGCCAAAGAAAGATGGGTTTGAATTATGCGAAATTATAAAAGAGAATACAATAACAAATCATATTCCAGTAATATTACTTACTGCAAAAGCTACTCAAAATGATAAAATTATTGGTCTTGAATTAGGAGCAGATACTTATTTAACAAAACCTTTTAGTAAAAAAGAGTTGCTTGTAAGAATACAACAACTCATAAAATTAAGAAAGACACTCCAAGAAAAGTATCTTCACACAGAGAATTTAAGTACTATACATACATTAAAAGAAACCCCTAAAACCAAAGACGATCTATTTATTGACAGTATTATAGCTAACATTCATACTAATATAGAAAACTCAAAATATACTGCTTTATATTTATCAAGAGATATGAATCTTAGCGAATCTCAATTATATCGTAAACTAAAAGCGATTACAAATACCTCAACTGCTGTTTTTATTCGTAAAATACGTCTTGCCAAAGCGAGAGATTTATTATTACAAAATAACGATCTTACCGTAGCCGAAATATGCTATGCAACAGGATTTAATGATCCAAGTTGGTTTAGCAAAGCCTACAAAAATGAATATGGTCACGCCCCTAGCAATTCTAAAATTACATAATACACCTTATTTTCTTAAAATAACGAGTATAGCTCATGCTGTTATTAAAATTTTCGCGCAATGTACAAAGCATTGGCATATAGTGCTTTATACATGTTTTTAATTGTATGTGCAAAAATAGTACATGTATTTTTGTATATATAATCTAAAAAACACAAGGACTTGCTTAAATACTTCAAGCTGCACCTTTCTATTTTTTTCAATTTCGAATCAGTAAGATAAGAGCATACTAGCATATGGTTTTTTTCTATACAGTTGAATAAATAGGTAACAATTAAAATGAACACTAAAATAGATTAGAATTGGAAAATTAACAACAATAGGGAAACTGGACAACTTCTTAACGCTACGCTAAAGTTCACCACATTTAAAAAACCTAAAGCAATCACTATAGCTTTAAGTTAAAATTTTAGAGAAAACCCTTTGGTTTTTATCATAGAAACTCAAGTTATAAAAGGTATAGAGGAAAAATTTGAAGTTAATACCGGAAATAGCAAAACTAGTTTTTCTCTCCTGCTCTCTTCTCTTGGTTTAAGTTAAAATATAAAAATTATTAATATAGAAATTATGGCACAAAAGACACAATCTTCAATCTCTCTTCCGCAGACAATTACAATGTCAATTATTGTTAATACACCAATATCATCTTCGGATTTAACGCGTCATTTAGTTTTTAGAAATTTTGCGGATAAAGAAATTAAATTACCAATCACTTTAAATGCCGTAAGTCTGAATGGAAATGAACTTGTAATTACTGACTTTCCCAATACAACTCATAATCTTCAGGTTATCGGAAGTATGAATCATAGATCCTTTTGGGACAGAATTTATCTGGTAAATTATGGAAGAAGAACTGAAATCGACATCAAAAGTATTACTTTGAGAGTGCATTATGTGAAAGGCGCATCAAATTCTATTCTTGATATTCCCCTTTTAAATAATACTCGAATTGATCAAGTACTTGGAGAAAATGATGAAATATTTCTAACCCCATTTATTGAAGCTTCAGTAATGAAATGGGCCGGAATTGTTTCCAATGATCATCAAATTGCAATAATGGCAGCAAAAGATCTTGGTAAAAGTGGTACATCATCAGAAGGATTTGATGAACATGGTGACAATCCTAAATATCGTGGTTGGTTAGGTTATGAATGTAGTGAATTTGTATCATGGTACATCCATAAAGTATATTCTATGATGTCCAATTATAATGGATTCGGACAAGACGAATTCAAAAATATAACATTTACCGGGCAGATTCATGAAAAATTTAAGAGAGAAAATAAATCATACTATTACAATGTGAGTCGTAAAGACTTCTATTCAGAAGCAAATGACAATCTACAATATATTCCTAAAGCTGGAGACATTTTGATTAGACGAGGCAATAATAAATATGAGCACTCAATGATTTTGGCTAATTGGGATAGTCTAGGTAAAATAGCAACGGTAATTGATGGTCCATATATAATTACTTTGAGAGAAGTAGATGTTCAAGAGCTTGAAGAGAGGGAAACAAATCAAAAAGATTATATAATATGCTCTGTATAAAAGTTAATCAACTTATTCCTATCCAAAAACTGTAAATACCACCTCAAAGGCATTAGGAAATTTACATCGACAAGAGTTATAACGTTTTACTAGCAACTAATAATTAATTTAATATCACAAAAAATGAAAACATTTAACAATTTTAAAAAAATCGTATTAATCATGACATTAACTATAGGTTTTGTATCATGTGAAAAATCTGAATTAGATTCATCAGACAACACTGAAGCATTTACTCAAGAAGAAGGTTTCAAAAGTACTACGGGAAATAGTAATTCTAAATTAGAGAATATCAGTCCTGAAAAACCAGTGTTTCATATGACCTATGAAGGTAGCTTAAGTAAAAAAGAAGCAAATACTAAATTTGAAGTTGATGCAGCACGTTTTATGAAAAAATACAAGAATAATAATCGTGCTGTTAGTACAGAATGGTTTTATAGTATATCAACAGGTACAGGAACACAAACTTACAATGACACAAATGCTAATGTATGGGGAAAAGTTACTTTTCAAACAGATAAGGGATATAGAGATGCTGGCTGGGTAAAATTAGATAATCCTGGTAATGAAAGAGGAAGAGGTGATTGGGATTTTTATATTTTTAGAACAACATATCCAGGAGAAGCTGTAAGTTGGGTAGAAACAGAATGTGCTACTCTCACACTAGAAGGAACTGATGGATGGTTTGTAACACATTTTAATGCTCAGGTATATGAATCAATCCAAACACTTCCGGCAAGTGGAAATTCTGGAATTATTTCTATGCCCAATATATGGTTAGACAACAATACAATCCGTGTATGGGATTCCTATACTAATTGCAATGATGTTGGTCGTTTAAACTTCTAATTAACATTTTGTCATATTTTAATAGAAAAAAGAGGCTATCTAAAATGGTAGTCTTTTTTATTTATATGCTTATCCCTATGTTTCCCCTATTTGATTATTAACCCTTAGTATAGTTTGATTTTTCTTCAAGCAGCAAAAAGATATGCCAATTAAGCAACGTTAATAATAACAAAGGGTTCAGACAGTGATAAAAAGCCTTTGGGGAACTTAACGGACAAGCATATTTATTTATTAACCTGAGTTCGATTGTTAAAACAAACAAATTTGGTTAGTATTTTGTGTTTTAAATTTGATTTGTGGTTTTTTAGGCAGGAA
>CAKMZM010000168.1 GCA_929200365.1 uncultured Flavobacteriaceae bacterium
ACCGAAAATGAAACCGAAGAAGCAATTCTAAAAGAAAAACTGGATACTATAGAAAGTCTGAAATTATTGGCTATGGTCTCTGGATTTAATACACCACAAAACAATTAGTAGTATGTATACCGCGCTCACAAATAGAAGAAAATTCATAAAAAAGATGGCTATGTTGTCTGCCATGACCGCTGCAGCAACTATGTTTCCGGGAATCTTATTTGCAGACGAACAGGAAAAAGGGTTACCAGACGGTGATATCGATTGGACAAAGGCTCCATGTAGATTTTGTGGTGTAGGATGTGGAGTGCTTGTAGGAACCCAAAACGGAAAAGCTGTTGCTGTAAAAGGAGACCCTAAGAGCAGTGTTAATAAAGGGTTACTTTGTGTAAAGGGATACCATCAAATCATGTGTATTCAATCAAAAGATAGGCTAACTCATGCATTGGTAAAGAAAAACGGTCAATACGTTAAAACTCCAATCAATGAAGCTTTAGACATTGTTGCCAACAAAATGAAAGACACTATTCAAAAACATGGTAAAGATAGTGTCGCGATGTATACTTCTGGTCAATCTACCATTCCCGAAGGATATGTTGCTTCAAAATTAATGAAAGGAGCAATTGGTACAAATAACTTAGATTGTAATGCCCGTTTATGTATGGCAAGTGCTGTAGCTGGTTTTTTAACCACTTTTGGCGCTGATGAACCTATGGGCTGTTATGACGATATCGACCATGCCGACTATTTTATTACATGGGGTAATAACATGGCAGAAATGCATCCCGTATTATTCTCCAGAATGCTAGAACAAAAAAATAGAAGAGGTGCTAAAATTATTGATTTTGCAACACGTACAACACGTTCTAGTACTGCATCTGATAGATCTATATTATTTGAACCTCAAACCGATTTGGCTGTTGCCAATGCAATTTGTTATGAAATTATCAAGAATGGATGGGTAAACAGGTCTTTTGTAGAAAAACATTGCAATTTTAGCAAAGGACTAACCAATATGGGATATGGTCTGGAAGATAATTATAAATTTAAAGACAAGCCACAAAAAATAGATTTTGAAGCTTATAAAAAATTCTTAGACGATTATACTCCAGAAAAAGTAGCTAAGTACTCAAAAGTATCTGCAAAAGACATTAAGTATTTAGCTTCTATATATGGAGATCCAAATAAAAAAGTGGTTTCTTATTGGTGTATGGGAATGAACCAACACACCAGAGGAACGTGGATGAACAACTTAGTCTATAACATCCATTTACTTACCGGAAAAATTTCACAACCGGGAAATGGCCCATTCTCACTAACCGGGCAACCATCTGCTTGTGGTACTGCAAGAGAAGTAGGTACTTTTACGCACAAATTGCCTAAAGGAGTCGTGATGAACGAAAAACACAGACGTCTGGCTGCAAAAATATGGAAAGTACCTTATGAACGTATCCCTTCTAAACCAACGTATCATGCCACAGAAATGTTTAGAGCAATTGATCGTGGAGATATTAAATTTATTTGGACACAAGTAACTAATCCGTTGGTTTCGATGCCAAAAACAAGCAGGTATCGACCGGGTATGGAGCAAGACTCTTGTTTTGTTGTAGTTTCTGATGTTTTTCCTACACCAACCTCTGATGTTGCAGATGTCATTTTACCAGCATCATGGCATATAGAAAAAAGTGGATTGTACGGAAACTCTGAACGAAGAACACAACATTGGGATAAAATGGTAGATGGTCCGGGAGAAACCACTCCTGATGCATGGATGACCATTGAAGTTGCAAAACGAATGGGATATGGTGATTTATTTCCATATAGTGAAGAAAACCATGTTGAAGAAATTTACAATGAATATCGGCAGTTTCATGAAGGTGCAAAACACGGGATGGCGCCTTTAGAAATTCTGAAAAAAGAATCTGGTGTAATATGGCCATATGTAAACGGAAAATCTACACAATGGCGTTTCAATGCAAAATATGATCCTGCTTGTTCTAATGGTGAAGATTTTCATTTTTATGGAAAACCAGACGGAAAAGCAGTGATATGGCAACGCCCCTATGAACCGGCTCCAGAAGAACCCGATAATGAATATCCGTTTTGGCTAAATACCGGAAGAGTTGTTGAGCATTGGCATACTGGCTCTATGACCCGTAGAATCCCTGTTTTACATAAAGCAATGCCAAGTGCCTATGTAGAGTTTCATCCAGAAGACGCAAAAGCATTAGGAATTAGAGATGGCGAAAATATAAAAGTAACATCTCGCAGAGGTTCGTGTATATTACCTGCATCGATAAATAAAAGAGGGTTACCAACCAAAGGGCAGGTCTTTGTGCCTTTCTTTGACGAAAACATGTTAATTAACGACGTTACTCTGGATGCTTTTTGCCCGATTTCTAAAGAACCTGACTATAAAAAGTGTGCTGTTAAAGTTGAAAAAGCATAGGTTATGAAAAAGAGACTCGGAATCATATCACTTTTCTTAGTATTGTTCATAGCCTTTATCACTATTTGGAATTATAGTTATCAAGAAGGTTTAGAAGAAAGTTATATCCCTATTGAGGAAAGCTCAACCGAAACATTTATTCCGTTAGAGAGTGGTGTGTTCAAACGTTCTGGATTGGCATTAGAGTATGCAAATATGCCTGTTGATGAAGAACATCAAAGGTCACTAGACACGTATTATGATAACAGGGCATATCCTGGGGCGCCACCCAGTATCCCACACCCTGTTAAGGAAGAAATGAGTTTAGGAGCAAATACCTGTTTACAATGTCATGAAAACGGAGGGTTTGTAACAAAATATAATGCCTATGCACCAGTTACACCCCATCCCGAAATGGTTAATTGCAGGCAATGCCATGTAGTACAAAACACCAAAATTCTTTTTACCGAAAATGGTTTTGCAAAGGCTCATGCTCCAAAAGTTGGGATAAATAATGCTTTACCCGGGAGTCCGCCAATGATACCGCATCAAATACAAATGAGAGAAAATTGTTTGTCTTGTCATGCCGGACCCGCAGCTCCAAAAGAGATCAGAGTATCTCACCCAGAGCGTATAAATTGTAGGCAATGTCATGTTCCTAAAGAAAAAACGGTAACAGATATTGAAATTTTCACAAGAGCTAATAGTATTGAAAATGAATAGATATAATAACATACATATTCTGATATATATTTTCCTTACCGTTATATTATTTTCTTGTAAACACGGAGAAGGTGAATACCATAGTATTACCGACAAAATAGAGGCTAAAAGCAAAAATTATCACGGCACTTCTATTTCTTCAGAACAGTATTTAGAAGGTATAAAAACAATCAAAATCACAGAAGGAGAGCACACATTTTTGATTCCTGAACGTAAAAGTGAAATCAAATCATACGCCTGTACCGAATGTCATACCAAACCATTAGAAGAATTAAAAAGTGAAAACCCTTCAAAAAAAGCACATTGGGATATTAAGCTGGCTCATGCAGATTTAAATACCATGAACTGCATTACTTGTCATAATGGTAATGATATGGATAACTTAACCAGTTTAACAGATACAGACATTGATTTTAATAGAAGTTATCAATTGTGTAGCCAATGCCACAATGAACAGTTTAAAGACTGGAAAGGCGGTGCGCATGGCAAAAAAATCGGAGGATGGGCTCCTCCCAGAGCATCAATGACCTGTGTAAATTGCCATAACCCACACAAGCCAGGTTTTGAGACCAGATGGGCTGCTGGGTATAATACACAAAAAGTAAAAGAACGAGAATAGTTGAGCTATCAGAACTTCATATAATACCTCTTAAAAATGAGCAATACTAATAAAAAATGGTTTTCTCTAAACCTAAATAGCAAAAAGGAACAAAATACAGGTTCTTGCGGTTGTGGAAAAACATCTGGAGGATGCGGCTCTCATACTAAAGATCATATTAGTGATAAAGAATTTGATGCTGTAGTAGATGCGGCTATTGGGGATGAACGCAAAAAAGATGGTTTTGACCAGGTTTTTGATGTACAAATGGATCGCCGAACTGCTTTTAGGAAATTAACCGCTAGTTTAGTCATAGGAGCCGGAGCTGTAAGCACATCTTGTAATCTGACTACCAGTAAAGAAACCAAAGAAAAAGCACAAATCGATTGGGAAGAACAGTTTAAAGGCAACTATAAATTAATGACCGATGAGGAGAAAAAAGCCACTGTGGATCGATTAGTACGTTCCTATCAGTTACGAAAAGGGAAAAATATAAGTATGTCTTCTAAAAACGCCGAGAAAGATGTGCTTTTTGGATATGCTTTTAATATCTCTAAATGTCAGGGGTATATGGATTGTGTAAGTGCTTGCGTTGAAGAAAATAATCAAGATCGAAATTCGCAGATGGAGTATATTCGAATTCATGAAATGAAAGATGGAAAAGGTCTTAAGTTTGATGAAGCCGATGACAATTATTACCATGAAGTCCCGGCAGAAGGTCATTTTTATATGGGAACACAATGTTTTCATTGTGACAATCCCCCATGTGTAGAAGTTTGCCCTGTGCAAGCTACATGGCGTGAAGAAGATGGATTAGTAGTTGTAGATTATGACTGGTGTGTGGGCTGTAGATATTGTATGGCTGCCTGCCCTTATGACGGTCGACGATTTAACTGGAGTACTCCCGAAGTTCCTGAAAATGAAATTAACAAAAATCAACATTACCTAGGGAATCGTATGCGTAAAAAAGGGGTAATGGAAAAATGTACTTTCTGTGTACAGCGTTCACGAGCTGGTAAAAATCCTGCTTGTGTAGAAGCTTGCCCAACAGGAGCACGAATTTTTGGGAATTTATTAGACCCCGACAGCACCATACGATGGGTACTCAATAATAAAAAAGTATTTAGACTAAAAGAAGATCTTGGGACAGAACCTAAGTTCTGGTATTTTATGGATTAATAAAATTGCGTGAGGGATTGAAATCCTTCGACTTCGCTCAGGACAAGCTTATCCTTTTCTGTCACTTAGAGCGTAGCTGATAAGTAACAAAGAAAAAGATATAGTGGAAAGCCCGACCAAAATGTAATGTAGGGCACACCAAAATAAATATTCAAAATGAGAAGACTTAAAGTTTTTGGAAGCTTAGTTAAAGATAGCTTAGATACTACCACTCAAGGCTCAAAAAAATATCATATCTGGATGGCATTTTTGACCTTTATTATGCTCATTGGGATGTATTGTTATTCTTTACAAATAGAACACGGCCTAAGTGTCACTGGGATGACCGACAGAGTAAGCTGGGGGTTGTATATTTCTAATTTTACATTTCTGGTTGGTGTTGCTGCAGCTGCAGTAATGCTGGTTATGCCAACTTATGTACTAAAAGATATTGATTTTAAACAAGCTGTACTTATTGGTGAAGGACTAGCCGTAGCTGCATTGATTATGTGTTTGGCTTTTGTTGTAGCCGATATGGGTGGACCATCTGTACTGTGGCATATGATACCGGGAATCGGAGTTTTTAATTTTCCGGCTTCGATGTTAACCTGGGATGTTATCGTACTTAACGGATATCTATTCTTAAATATCTCTATTCCATTTTATATTTTGTTTAGGCGTTATCAGGGAAAAGTGCCTAATCCAAAAATCTATGTTCCAGGAGCAATTTTGTCTGTATTTTGGGCAGTAGCTATTCATTTGGTAACTGCTTTTTTATATCAGGGATTACAAGCTCGCCCTTTCTGGAATAACGCATTATTAGGACCTCGATTTCTGGCATCTGCCTTTGCTGCAGGACCTGCCTTGATTATCCTTGTTCTGGCAATCATAAGAACATTTACCGAATTTAAAATAGAAGATAAAACGATCAAAAAAATTGGTATGATCGTTACTGTAGCAGCCCAAATCAACCTGATCATGTTAGTATCTGAGTTGTTTAAAGAATTTTATGCCCCAACACATCATAGTGAAAGTGCATATTATCTGTTTTTTGGTTTACATGGCAAAACGGCATTATTACCTTGGATATGGACGGCCATTCCTCTAAATGTTTTAGCAACTGTATTGCTAACTTTTGGTAAGCTGCGTAACAATTTAAAGGTGTTATATTTCTGCTGTTTTATTCTCTTTATAGCCATCTGGATAGAAAAAGGATTCGGTTTGATCGTTCCCGGCTTTATCCCTGGACCTTATGGAAAAATTTCGGAATATACTCCTACGGGAATAGAAATTGGAGTGACTCTTGGCATTTGGGCATTGGGAGCTTTCATTTTTACTATACTTGCGAAAACTGCGATCAAGATAGAAACAGGGAAATTACGGTTTTAAAAAAATGAATAATATCTATGTTGTTTAAGTTTTCTGGAAATGAAAATATCTCATGCTAATTAATCCTACTTTGTCATCTTACAGATGGTATTGGTAAAAATGCGTTAGGGATTGCAGTGAAAATCCCACAGCCCGACGATAGGGAGGTGCGAGGAATTGTAACGAAAAGCCCGACCCGATAGGGAACGCTCTTAGATAACAAAGTAGGATTAAAATGTTTAAGATGATTAAAAGAAATATTCTATATCTTTCAGCTATTTAAATATCCAAAACAGTGAAAGAGTTATGCAAAGAGAGTAAAGAACGTGTTATTGATATTATTAGCAAATCTTTTGATAAGAATGCATCAATCAATTTTGTTATAAAACAAGATCAGAGAAGGAAAAAAAGATTGAGAAATCTGGTTGAGTATTCTTTATATCAAGGAATTACTTATGGTAAGGTTTTTTTGTCTGATGATTGGAATGCTGCTTGTATCCTGATACGTCCTAAAATAAAAAAAAACAGTTTTAGTTCCTTGATATGGGATATACGATTAATATGGAAAGTTATAGGCGTAAAAAAAATACCAATTGTTTTAAAAAGGGAAAAACTCCTAAAAGAAAACCACCCAGACAGGGATTTTTTTCATCTTTGGTATATTGGGGTCGATCCAGAGCATCAAGACAAAGGAATAGGTTCTGTTTTATTAGAAGAAATATTAACATTTTGCGATGAACTCCCTGTATATTTAGAAACCTCTGTTGCCAAGAATCTAATTTGGTATCAAAGGTTTGGTTTTGAAATCATGAAAACCATTGATTTAGGATATAAACTTTATGTTTTAAAAAAAGAATAAAAATCTGTTTGGAATAGAAATGTACCCAATAACTTTTTAGCATACAGGTATTCTATTTCATTCCAAGTATCTGCGTCACATATCACGGCGATTATTTCAATAAGAAGAATGTTATTTAAGTTATGAAGTCTTGTCAAATCACGTCTATAGTCGTCTATTTGCTCTAATATGAACTATACGTTTTTTGCTGTTTTTAAAGGGGTTAAAAACACTTATAGTTAGGATAATATATAATTTACTCTTCTGCAAAATAACAAATCAGAAGCACTGTTTTATGAAATTTTAAGCAAATTTTATAACTTTTTTGAATGCGTTTACCCTGACTGAATTGTCAAAATTCTAGTAACAACATATAAAATAATAT